>CALMZO010000151.1 GCA_937870825.1 uncultured Chloroflexota bacterium
CCCATCGCCTGATAAATCAGCCCCGAATAAAAATCCACGTTCGGATACAATTTGCGTTTGACAAAGTATTCGTCTTGCAGCGCGATGCGTTCGAGTTCGAGCGCGATTTCGAGCAGCGGATTCACACCCGTTACTTTGAAAACTTGCTCCGCCGTTTGCTTGATGATTTTCGCGCGCGGGTCATAATTTTTGTACACGCGATGACCAAAGCCCATCAAGCGCCCTTCGCCTTTTTTCACGCGTTCGATGAAATCGGGAACATTTTTCACGTTGCCAATGTGAGACAACATGCGCAGCACTTCTTCATTCGCGCCGCCATGCAGTGGTCCGTAGAGTGCGGCAGCCGCGCCCGCCATCGCCGAATACGGGTCAACGTGCGAGGAACCGATTGCGCGCATCGCGTTCGTGCCGCAATTTTGTTCGTGGTCGGCGTGCAAAATAAATAACACATCCAGCGCGCGTTCTTTGACGGGGTCGGGTTCGTACTTGACCTGCGTCATCATGTCCAACATTCTCAAAAAATTTCCCGTGTATGACAAATCATTGTCGGGATACACATAGGGCAAGCCGCGATTGTGACGATACGAAAAAGCAGCAATCGTCGGCACTTTGGCAATCAAACGAATAATTTGTTTGAGCCGATTGTCGGCATTGTGAATGTCATGCGCTTCGGGATAGTACGTCGAGAGCGCGGCGACGGTGCTGATGAACATGCCCATCGGATGCGCGTCGTAGCGAAACGCTTGCATCAACACTTTGATATTTTCGTGTACGAACGTGCGATGCAAAATTTTGTATTCCCAATCGTCGTACTGCGCGCGCGTTGGCAGTTCACCATTCAAGATGAGATAGGCAGTTTCGAGATAATTGCTTTTTTCGGCAAGTTGTTCAATAGGAATGCCGCGATAGCGCAAGATGCCTTTGTCGCCGTCAATGTATGTAATGCTGCTGCGCGTGGACGCGGTATTCATGAACGCGGGGTCATACGTCATCATGCCGAAATCGTCCGCGTGCGCTTTGATTTGCCTCAAGTCCATCGCGCGAATCGTGTCGTCCGCAATCGGCAGCTCGTACGTTTTCCCCGTCCGATTGTCGGTAATGGTCAAAGTATCGCGCGGCGCGTCGCCATTGGACGCGTTCGTTTTGACAATAGTTTCAGAAACCATACTCCTCACTCCTTTGTGATTCATTCTCCCTGAATGATGCTATAATTTTTTCACACCGAATCGGGCAACTACAACAGCGGGCAACCACAAAGGACTGCCCCTACACATATTCAATGTTTGAATCGCCGTTCATCACTCTCGCGTTGATTGTTATTCTGTCGCTACTGTGTTGGTATTTGGTCGGAATGCAGTTCAATATTCGTCGCGGGCGTCGCGCGTTGAAATGGTTGGAGCAAGGGCTGCCCATTGTCGGCGAAAAAGCCGCGCTCAATTGGTCAGGTATTTCGCACGTCCAGATTCAAGTCCCCAAAGCCAAAGAACCGTTCCGCGCCATTGATGTAACGATTGACCTCGTGCCGCGCGAACTGCCATTCTGGTTTGTTTGGAAACGCAACGCGCGCGCGCGCGATACCATCATCGTCCGCGCGCAACTGCGCGCCGCGCCGCGTTTCGATTTGGTCTCACACAGTCCGCATGTTCGCGCCGATGAACAACTCAAGCGTTCGGGCAGCGGACAATGGACCGCCGTGCAAGGCGGACTCGCCAACGCGATGAACGCGGACATTCGCGGAAGCATTTCGCCGTACGCGGTCAATCGCCTCATCGTGCAAACAACGCTCGACGGAATGACGTTGACGCGCCTCATCGTGCATCGCTCCGCGCCAAACTTGGAAGTCCACTATCTGCTTCCGCCATTTGAACAAGTTTCCCCGCAGCGCGTGTTCACCAGCATTCATCAATTGGGCGAAGAAGTCGCGCAGGTCTAACTCTTGTATGCCTTGCGCGTTTTCATCGCCAAATGTTCGCCTGCTGTAATCGCTTCGTACTTGCTCGGATGTTCCGCGTCTACACAACTCGGCAAGGGCGCGACAAGTGCGTCATTGTTCGGATTGTGAAAAAACACCATAGATTGACGACGGCTGCCGAGCGCGTGGTCACGCGGCGGATTCACGACGCGATGAATCGTTGACACCCAGCGGTCATTCGTCCAGCGCATCATCAAATCTCCGATGTTGATAACGAACGAGTCAGGGACAACATGCACGTCGAGCCACTCACCGCTCCGCGCCAACACCTGCAAGCCGCCCGGCGCATTTTCCGCGCGCAAAATGGTGAGCGTGCCATAATCGCTGTGCGCGCCCGCGCGCAGTTGTCCTTCCAAAGGCGCGTGCGTTTGGTCGGGATAATTGATGAGGCGCAGAAACGAATTGTCGCGGTCAATCTTGTCCGCGAAAAAATGTTCGTCCAACCGCAACGCGAGCGCGAACGCGCGCAACAGATTTCCTGCGAGTTGTTCCATCGCGTCAAAATATCCGTACCACAACGCCCGTCCTTCCGGCGGATGTTTTGGAATCACATTGCGCGCGTCGTCTTTGCCGATATTCAGTGATTCTTTCAAGTCTGCCGGCGCATCGTTTCCCAATGTCGCGCTTAACGTTTCGCCTTGCAGCGGACTGTAGCCCGCGCTAAATTCATTCAACGGCGTCGCGCGTTTTTCAGCATCCGGCAAATCAAAAAAATCGCGCGTCACAGTGTATGTGTCGCCGATGAGTTGTTTGGAGACGCCATGCCCGACGACGACAAAGAATCCGATTTCCTCACACGCGCGCGCGATTTCACGCGCGACGGTTTGCTTGCCATCAGGCGCTTCGCGCAAGAATGGTTCGAGGTTGATAATAGGAATAGTCATCTGTTTTGGTTTGTCATGGCGAGGAGCGTGGCGTTCGTATGTCGAACGCATGCGACAAAGCAATCTTTACGCGTAACGTAAAGAGCTTGCTTCGTGCGCCCAAGAACGTCGCGCTCGCAATAACAACGCTCCTCAATGTGTTGCCAACGACAGCATTACTTCTTTGTCACCGTTCGCATCCGTCGCCATCGCAATCAGCAACGTTTGGTCCACGCGCAACCAAATCGCGCCCTGCAAATTTTGACTTGATTGATTCGCCTTGTCCGTGAACACACGCATCGCCGCGTCTTCGCGCCAGCCGCCCGTGAGCAACTTGTCCGCGTAAAACGCTTTCACCGCTGCGAACGTCGTCTCTTTAGGCAAGCGAAAATTCCGCTGCGTTTTTACAACTTCGATGCCAAGCCCAATGAACGGCGGCGTTTCTTTTTGCGCGGGACCAAAAATCGGGTCAATGATTTTGCTCTCGCTCGTTTTTAATTCCACCGCGCCCGGGTACGTCGGCAATTCGCTTATCACAATCGGCTGTCCGCCAATCACGCGCCCGCCCGAGGGCACACCAGAACACGCAGCCATCAACAAAACTATAGTGATGCTCAATAGCATTGCGAGAATTCGACGCATTTTTGTTCAAGCAAACTACAACGCTTCCGTCGTCCGTCTGCCGTCCTCCGTCCCTAACGTATTTTGCCGCGTGCTTGAATTTCAAATTCTCCGATTGTCTCGTCATTCCTCGTCGCCAGAAACGAGTCATGCAAATTCATCACAACGCACGCGTGCGCGGGAATGATTTCCACTTTGTCGCCGATGTTCGGCAAAGGACCATCGCCGTTGATGCGAACGTTCGCGTGTTCTTCGCTCAGACGCCAAATTTCCAAATGCGGAAATCCTTTTACTGTTCCATACAGACCGTTCGGCGCGGTGTCGGACGAAAGTGTTTTGCTGCCGCAATCCAAAATCAAACGGTCGGGATGTTTGACGACGACGGTGGCGAGAACCGTCTGCGCGCAGTCCGCCCAATCGCACGCGAATTTCAACACCTGCGTCGTGTCATAGAAAACGTACGTGCCGGGACGAATTTCGGTGACGCCGTTCACTTGTGCGGCAAAACGCGCGGTGGGTGTCGAACCGACGCTCACTTCGCGCACCTGGATGCCGTCTGCGCGAATCATGTCCGCCGTTTCCACCATCCATTCGCCTTCTTGGTGCGCGAGTTGTTTGATTTCTTCTAACGTTTTCGCCTTGTACGTATGTCCCGCGTGCGTCATGACGCCGAGAAAATCAATTCCCGGCAACTCGACAATTTCGCGCACCAAGTCGCGCGCGCCTTCGTGATGTGCCGCGCCGACGCGTCCCAATCCAACATCCACTTCCACATACACGCCGACTTTTTTACCGCGCGCCTGTGCAGCATCGGAAATGTCTTGCGCGACTTTTCTCGAATCCAGCGACACGCGCACGTTCGCGCGTTCAGCAAGATGAAGCAGCCGTTCCATTTTCGGCGCGCCTTGCAAAGGAAACGCAATCAGAATATCATCCGCGCCGCCCGCATTCATCACTTCGGCTTCGCCCAACTTGGCAACAGTGATGCCTTTCGCGCCTGCTTTCTGTTGCAAATGCGAAATGCGCGGCGTCTTGTGCGTTTTGGTGTGCGGTCTCAATTTCACGCCCGCGTTGTCCGCGCACTTTTGCATCGTCGTTATGTTGCGCTGCATCACGTCCCAATCAATGAGCAGCTGCGGCGTGTCGAGTTCGAGTTTGTGCATGAGGTTTCTTTCGTGTGAGGATGTGAGAGATTGTACTACAGCGGATAGAGATGTCAACGCAATAAAAAATCCAAAGGAGAAGAAATGGCCCAAGACGAACGCGGCGCTCAAGAACAGCGCGTCCAACAAATCGCCATTTATGGCAGCGCGTACGACATGGTCAAGAACGCGCTCGAACGTTATCCGCGCGAAATGTGGCAGTATCGCCCGTCACCGCAAGATTTTACGATTCACGAAATTCTCGTACACATCGCGGACAGTGAAGCGAATTCATTCGTACGCGCGCGACGATTCATCGCCGAGCCGGGTTCGGGTGTGTACGGTTATGACGAATCGGGTTGGGCAAAGAAATTAAATTATCACGCGCAAGCGGTAGACGACGCGGTGGAATTGTTTCGCTGGCTGCGCGGCAACACGCACAAATTGATTCGCGATTTACCGGAGGAGGTTTGGCGCAGCACTGTTGTTCATTCCGAAAACGGCGTGATGACCATGGACGAATGGTTAGATGTGTACACGCGCCATGTGCCAGAACACATCGCACAAATGGGACGCGTCTATCAAGCGTGGCGCGCGGGCAAATAAAAAAAACCTTCGAGGGTTTCTCGATTGTCCGAATCGCCAAAACCCTCGAAGGTTTTCAGTTACGATTTCGCGCGCCGCCGAAACTGGACTGCGCCGAACAACAGCACAATTCCAATCCCCACCAGCGCGGCAAACCACCAACCATTCATCGGGCCCCCGACGGTCGGTAAAACGGTCGCGGGTGCTTGCGGGGCAAACAGCGCGCTCCACACAATCAATTGATTCGTCGTCGCGCACGTGCGATTGTTCGCCGCATCTGCCGTCGCTTTCAACACGCTCCAATTTCCATCGGCTGCCGCGACGCCAATCAACAGCGCGTCCGGATTATTTTTCACGGCGGCGAGTTGTTCCGCGCCATAGCTGATGCAGTATTGCACGGGCGCGGAGATTGCATTGATGGGCAGCGCGTTCGTGCCAATCCATGTGTAGCGATAACAGCGATTCAAAAAGATGTGATTCGCCGGTGAGGTGGGACACGGCGGCTGCGGAAACGAACCTTCAATTGTCAATGCCGAACCGGCGCTCGCCGCGCCCGCGCCGACAACCACAATCAGGTCCGTTGCGCTGCACTGCGCGCCCGCGTCACCAATCGCGCAGACCACTCCCGAACCGGGCGCCGCCGGTGTCGGCTGCGCGCCGCCGTCATTTGCACCACCATTGTTGGAATTGTCGTTATTGCCACCGCCGTCGCCGCCGCCGGGCGTTGTTGTGGCAACCGTTGTCGGTCCGCCCGGTGGGGTCGGGACCGTACCTTGCGCGCCGGGGGCTGCCCAGGTTGTGCCCGCGAAGGCGGACAGGACCACCATCAGAAAAATAAATCCAAAAACGAGGGCGATGACGACTTGACGATTTGTCGAACGCATACTTCCTCCTTGAGGTTCAGTTCGGATAGAGTTTCACTGGCGCGCACTTCAACTGCTGCACAGCGCGCGCAAACGCGATTATAGCATAGTGCGATTTTTCTTTGACATTTGAATTGACCGCGCTATACTTGGTTGGGCTGACGCAGTTCAGCGTCTTCCGTCTGTACGACAACAGCATTTTTGTACGTCCCCGCGTTTCGTTGTGAATCCAAAAATTCTTTCCGTCGTCATCCCCGCCTTGAACGAACAAGACAGCATCGTTCAAATCATCGAACGCGTGCGCGCCGTTCAGCCCACGCTGCAAACGTTGAACATCGTTTTGGAAATTCTCGTCGTGGACGACGGGTCTTTGGACAAGACCGCCGCGCTCGCCGCACAATGCGCGGATACGCGCGTGATTCGTCATCTCGTCAATCGCGGGTACGGGGCAGCGTTAAAAACGGGATTTCGTCACGCGAGCGGTGAATATCTTGCGTTTATCGACGCGGATGGAACGTATCCGCCCGAAGCCTTGCCGGAAATGTGCCGCGCGTTGGAACAGCGGAATGCAGACCTCGTCGTCGGTTCGCGCATGAGCGGCGCGCAGAGCGAAATGCCGTGGATGCGGCGCATTGGCAATTTTGCCTTTGCGCGGATGCTGAGCGTTTTGAGCGGGGTACAGGTACAGGACAGCGCGAGCGGAATGCGCGTCCTCAAACGCCAAGTGCTGCGCCGGATTTATCCTCTGCCCAATGGTTTGAATTTTACGCCTGCCATGACAACGCGCGCGCTGCATGAGGAACTCGTCATTGTCGAAATTCCGATTGCGTATGCAGAACGCATCGGACGCTCGAAATTGTCGGTTGTGCGCGACGGCGTCCGTTTTACGAATACGATTGTGTGGACGACCATGACGTATCGCCCCGTCCGCGTATGGGGCGGCATCGGGCTTGCCCTCGGCGCGCTTGCCGCGCTGATTGCTTTGATTCTGTTTGCCGATTGGATTTTTGTGAATCGCTTTTTGCAATCGTACGCGCCGTACGCGGCATTCGCCATGCTCGTCCTCGGCGTGTTGGGCACAAGTGTTTTTTCGCTCGGCGTCATGTTTAGTTATTTGATTGCCATCTTTACGCACAAGCCGGTGCGGCGCGGCATGTTTGGGCGCGTCATTTTTGACCCGCCGCTCGACTATTATTTTGGACGCATCGGCGCTATCGCCGCACTGAGCGGCATCGTCATCAGCGGAATTGCATTGGCGCTGGTGGCACAGGAATGGACGTTTGAAGATATGTGGTTCTGGCTCGTGTTCGGTTCCCTGCTCATTGTCGTCGGCGCACAGTTGGGCATGTCCTATTTGGTGATTCGCGTTTTGGACGAATTGGCACAACGCGAAGCCCGCACCCGGCGCGAATTGGAATTGGTGGACGCCGAGACGAACGAAGTCGCCATCACAACGCGTGAGGTACCAATCAACGCGTGATGACCGATTCCCCTGCAACGACAACCCGCGCGCTTTTCTCCCCCGCGTTTTTTTTCGACCTGACCGCGCTCGCGCTCGCCGCCGTTGGCAATGCAATGCTCGCCGCGCGGCTCAATCTCGCGCCCGTGGCGTTGGCGTGTATCGCAGTGGCGCTCGTGCTGCGCGTCGTGCAGCAGCGCGAGCGCATGATGTCTATTCCATTTTTTTTGCCGTGGCTCTTGTTTCTCGTGAGTGCGTGGATTGGGGTGAGCGTTTCCTTTGAACCCGTTTCTTCCGGTCTCAAGTTCAATCTCATTCTTGGCGGCATTGCCCTCTATTACGTTATTGCGGCGACGGAAACCGCAGTCGCAAAAAAAATGGTCGCATGGGGCTTGGTGTTGCTCGGCGCGGCGGTTGCAATTTTTTTTGTGACGCAGACTGACTTTGCCGCCGAGCCGCTCAAAGTGGAATTGTTCAATCAAATCGGGCTGCGTTTGAACCGCCTCGCGCCGCAATTCGGATTTTATACGCCGCATGCGAATTTGATGGCGGGCATTTTGCTTTTGAGTTTGCCGTACGCGCTCGGACTCGCATATGACGCACTGCGTCACAAACGCAAGTTAGAAATGTTGCTCGCCGCGCTGTGTGCGTTGCTGCTCGCGTTCGGCTTGGTGATGACAACCTCGCGCGGGGCGCTGCTCGCGTTGGCGTTGCTCACAGCCCTGGCGGCGTTTTGGTATGCCGCCGCGAAATTGGCGAAACGGATCGGCTATTCGAGTACGCTCGGTGTTGCCGCCGCACTCAACCTGGTGCTGTTGATGCTGTTGTTGTTCGCGGTCATTGCCGGAAAAAACATTGGGGGACTGTTAAACTCGGCGTTGGGTTCGGTGAATGGCATTCCGCGTCCGTTGTTGTTTCAACAGGTTTTTCAACTGACGCAAGATTATTCCTTTACGGGCGCGGGACTGGATACGTTTTCGCCGCATTTCTCAACATACGAATTGTTGATCAATGTGCCACTTATTGCACACGGACACAATTTGTATTTGCAAGTGTGGTACGAACAGGGCATTCTCGGCTTCATCGCGTTCATCTGGCTCATCGCCGCGTATTCTCTGTGGACGCTGCGGCGGCGCGGGCGCATGAATTGGCTCGGGCTCGTGAGCGTTGCCGCGACGACATTGATGCTCATGCACGGGTTCGTGGATGTTTTGTTTTATTTCAGCCGCGTCATTTCTTTAATGTTTATTCCGTTGGGACTGACCGTGTGCGCGCTGCAACCGTTTGAACCGACAGCCGAAAAAATTTCGCGCCGCATGGCTCTCGGCGGTGCGGCAGCGGCGGCGATGGTTCTCGTCCTCGCGGGGTTGTTGTATCTCGCGCGCCGTGATGCGATTCATGCACAGTGGACGGCAAACCTGGGTGCGCTCAAGCAAGCGCAAATCGAATTGCCAAAAATCGCTGTGCCGCACCCAACACCGGGTCAAGTGCGGCGCGAACTCGATACGAGCGACGCGGAAAAGCTGTACCAAGCTGCGCTCGCGCAAGACGCGACGAATCGACTCGCACACGCGCGGCTGGGTATTCTCGCGTTGGACCGTTTCGATTTTCCGCTGGCGGTACAGCATCTCGAAGCCGCGTATCGCGCCGACAAAAACAACCGCGCGGTCATCAAAGCATTGGGCTATGCGTACGTGTGGACGAACAAACTCGACGCGGCAGAAACGCTCCTGCAACAAATTCCCGAAGCGGAAATTGAATTGGGCTATACCGTATTTGAATGGCAGAAGCGCGGACGCGATGACCTTGCAGGCAACGCACAAAAGATGGCGCAGAGGTTGAGGCAATAGCGTGACCGTATTTGTCCGTTTGCAGTATCCGCTGCGTTCTGTGTTGCTTGCTGTGTTCGTTTTGTCGCTTGCGTGGAATTTTGTGCCACGCGCATTCGCGCAGAACATGCCGCGCGTTTCCAACGCGCGCATTTTGACTCCCGTCGTCGCGCAGTTTGAAAAATTTGAAATAGAGTTTGATGTGGAAACGTCGGCGACGCATTTGAATTTGCCGTACGATGACACACCGCCGGCGGGCTTGAACGCGGGCATCGGCGTGTCGGCGGATGCACTTTTTTCGCAGGACAATTGGCAGACGACGATTACACAGCCCGCCTTTTTTTATCAACCGTTCGCGCGCAAGGTGGTTCAAGCACGTGACCACTGGACGCCGAGCGGCGCGCCGCGCTGGCTTGCGCGTTTTGCGCCGCGCGCAACAGGTGAATGGCAGGTGAAATTGCGCGTGCGTGACCGCGACGGGGAAACCCTTTTCCCCGAACAAGGCGCGCTGTCGTTTCGCGTCGCGACGGCGAACGGACGGTATGACGGCATCCGCACAAATCCGTACTCGCGTCATGGATTCTTGCGCGTGAGCAAAACGGACGCGCGCTATTTTGAATTCGAAGACGGCACACCCTTCCTGGGCGTCGGCTACAACGCCGGCTCGGAATCGGTTGCCGTGGTGGCGCAACGTTATCGGCAGTGGCAGTTGAACGGTCTGCAGTTTGCGCGCGTCTGGCTCTCTGGTTCCGGCATCAACGCCTCGCAATGGACGCCGTGGGCATTTCCTTCACAGCCATATAATTTCGGATTGCCGACGACGCTGTTGGATGCAAGGGAGCATCCTGACGGAACAGAGTTTTCGTTTCGCCTTGATAGCAAGTATCCGTGTCTCTTTGTCGATTTCTGGCAAGGCGGAATTCCCGTACAACCCAATACTGCGTACACTCTTTCCGCGCGTGTGAAATTGCAACAGGTTGCGGGAAAAGCCAACGCGGCGGACGCGGGCTTGGTAATGTTGCGCGAGGGATGGATTGGTCCGAGCTGCAATAATCTCAAAACGAAACCCCTCCTGCCGCCCCGGGTTGGCACAACGGATTGGTTCACCGCCGAGACAACATTCACTACGGGCGCAAACCAGAACTTTGCGGATTATTTTTATTTCGCATTGCAGAATGTCGAAAGCGGCGCGGCATACCTTGACGATGTGAAATTGGTCGCACGAGATGACCCCGCGCAAGTTAATCTGCTGCGACACGGGCGCGCGGACAGCCACCTGAATTATGATGCGATGAACGCGGCGCGCTGGGATTTGTTGGTTGAGCAAGCCGCGCAACACGGCGTGTTTTTAAAGATTGTGAGTGACGAAAAGAACGAGTGGATTCGCAATGTGATTCAAAAAGATGGCACGTTGGGTAAATTCGACAACAATAATTTTTACGCGGCGAACGAGACCAAAGTGCGGTGGCTCCACGAAGCATGGTGGCGCTACATCATCGCGCGTTGGGGTTACAGCACGGCGATTCATTCGTTCGAACTTGTGAATGAAGGTGACCCGTACAATGGGAATCATTACAACGCGGCGAATGCGATGGCGCGCTATTTTGACGAGCATGACCCGGCGCAGCACATGGTCACGACTTCGACCTGGCACTCGTTCCCGAACACGGAATTTTGGTCGAATCCGCGTTTTCAAGCGGTGGACTATGCGGACTTGCACGCGTATATCACAACGGGCTGGGGTGCGGACGCGGCTCTTGTGCCGCCCGCGAATTTGGAGACGCGGCCGCAATACCGGTTTGAGGGTAAAAATTCGTTTCATATAACTGCCGGAAAAAACGTTCGCGTCGTGATACATCCACGCGGTCTGACTCTGCAAGAGCCCGGCGAGTGGACCATCCGCTATTGGATGAAGCAAGAAAATTTTCAAGCCAAGTGCAATTTCGGAACCGGGAGCGCGGTGCGCATCTCTTGGCAATTGGACAATGGAAAGCAAGGCATTGTGCCGCACAATGCAGAGGGCAAAGATTTTGTCTGTTCGTCTCCGAGCGGCACATTCGATTGGCGCGAGTTTTCGAGTCGGTATGACCGCGAAGGTCGCGAACTGCCGATGGAACGGCGCCTCGTTATTACGGACACGTTGCCTCACCCGCTGACGCTTGCAGTGACGAGCGGCGGCGGCATTTCAGGCGACGCGTGGATTGCGAATGTGGAATTGATTTCGCCGTCGGGCGTACGGACGCCCGTGCTGGGAGAATTTGACAATACCCCCTTTGACAAGGATACTGCATGGTTGTCTGCGGCTTATAGCCAACTGTGGGGCGCTTCCAGTCCCGTCGGCGCGCGCAAACCTCTGGTGCGCGGCGAAACGGGGGTCAATAGTCAAGCGTTTCAAAATGGTCTGCCCGCGCTGAATCAAGACCGCGCGGGCATTTGGTTGCACAATTTTGTCTGGGGTCAAATCAATTCGGGCGGCATGTACGACTTGTGGTGGTGGGGCAGAAATCACATCGAGGACTATGAAAAAAGCGGACGAACGGGAAATTTGTACGGCGTCTTTTTGCCGTATGCGAATTTCATGGCGGACGTGCCGCTGAACAATGGCGCATACCGCGACGCACAGGCGAACACGTCGAGTCCGCAGCTGCGCGCGTGGGGACAGCGCGATGACTCGAACGGACGCGTGCATCTTTGGATTCAAAACCGCGCGCACGATTGGCAAAGCGTTATCGAAGGAAAAACGATTGCGCCGATTGATGGTACAGTCCGTTTGGAAAACATGCCGCGCGGCACGTATCGAATCGAATGGTGGGACACGTATCGCGCGCGTGATGCGATTGTCAAACAAGAGCTATTGCAAGTTGACGACGTTCTGGAATTGAAGCTGCCTGCGCCATTGAAAACGGACATGGCGGTCAAGGTTGAACGCGTACAATGATTGGTCCGCGTAAGCGGCGCGGGACTCGAATTTGAGCGCGCCCATGCCAGCACGCGAAAATCGTTTTATGAAAACAATGCGGTCTCCGGCACTGTATACCAACGCAACCGTTCATCCGATCAAGTCGGAAGCGGGATGGGGCTTTCCCGACTTGCGCGAATTGTGGGCTGCGCGCGAGTTGATTTATTTTTTCGTCTTGCGCGACCTCAAAGCGCGCTACAAGCAGACCATCTTTGGCTGGACATGGGCGCTCTTGCAGCCATTCCTGACGATGGTCGTCTTTACGGTGGTGTTTAGCATCATTGCGCGCGTGCCCACCGGTTCCGTCCCCTACCCCATCTTTAATTTGTCCGGGCTGCTGCTCTGGACTTTTTTTGTGAACGCGTTTCGCGGCGCGGCAACGAGTCTGACCACGAACGGGCATCTCATGCGCAAGGTTTATTTCCCGCGTCTGGTGTTTCCCCTTGGCGACATTTTTGCAACCCTCGTCGATTTTGTTATTTCGCTTCCGCTGCTCTTTGCGATGCTGTTGTTCTTTCAGATTGTGCCGACGTGGCATCTTGTTTGGATTCCGGTGTTTGTGTTGATTGCGATGTTCACTGCATTCGGTTTCGGGCTGTGGGTGGCGGCAATTCATGTCCGCTATCGTGACATTGGACACTTTTTGCCGTTTCTGACCCAGGTATGGATGTACGGCACGCCCGTCGTCTATCCGTACGACCTCGTGCCGGAATGGATGCGCCCGTTCTACAATCTGAATCCGATGGTCGGCGTGATTGACGGAATGCGTTGGGCATTGCTGGGCAGTGGACGGGCGCCGGATATTACACTGTTGTATGGCGTTGTCGTTATCGTAGTGGTGATGGTGTCGGGACTGGTTTTCTTTAGACACATGGAAGCCGAATTTGCAGATGTAGTATGAGTGACGTCGTAATCCAACTTCAAGACATCGGAAAAAAATATCGCATTGGCGTGCGCGAGGGGAACGCGGCGGACACGCGCCCGCGCCCCTGGCACAGATTTTTCCCCTCACGCCGCGCGCATCCAAATGGAAACACGCCCGCGTTCGATTCCCCGAATCGCGCGAATGGCAACGGACATCTTGCGCCGACGGAACCGGAACGTGAAATTTGGGCGTTGCGGAATGTCTCGTTCGAGATTTCGCAAGGGCAAGTGGTCGGCGTGATTGGGCGAAATGGGTCGGGGAAAAGTACGCTGCTAAAAGTTCTCTCACACATTACAAAACCGACGGAAGGCAGCGGCATGATTCGCGGGCGCGTGGGGAGTCTGCTCGAAGTGGGCAGCGGCTTTCATCAAGAGCTCACGGGACGCGAGAACGTGTACATGAACGCGGCAATTTTGGGAATGCGCCGCGATGAAATCAAGCGCAAGTTTGACGAGATTGTGGATTTCGCCGAAGTCGAACGGTTCATTGATACGCCGGTCAAACATTATTCGAGCGGCATGCACATTCGGTTGGGCTTTGCCGTCGCCGCGCACATTGAACCGGAAATTTTGTTGGTGGACGAGGTGTTGTCTGTCGGGGACGCGGCGTTTCAGAAAAAATGTTTACGCAAAATCAAAGAGATTTCTCAAGACGGGCGCACGGTTCTTATCGTCAGCCACAATCTTGTTACGGTCAGTCGGCTCGCCGCGCGGGCATTATGGCTGCATCGGGGCACGCTGCGCGCCGATGCCGCGTGCGATGATGTGGTTCAAGAGTACTTGAACACCGTCGGCGCGGAATCCATGAACTCGCTCCGCCGTGGCGAGGACGATGAACAAGCCAAAGCTGCCGGACTCATCATCGAGACCCATCCCGATTTTGGTTTTGCCGTCGAGCGTGTGGTTTTGAAAAATGGCGCGGGGCAGGAGACATTGCAGTTCGAGCCCGGCGACGCGCTGACCGTCGAATTGCATTACGACGCAAAAATTCGCATCGAGCGTCCGTACGTTTGGTTTTCCCTCGACAGCAAAATGGGTCCGGCATTCAGCGCGAACATGCTGCTCGACGGATATCAGCCGAACGAATTGTTCGGGCAAGGCGTCTTGCGCTGTACCTTTAAAACCTTGCCCTTGCTGCCGCAACCCTACACCCTGCGGATGGCAATGCGCGCGAACGATGTGCGCACGGGTATTGTGTATCCGCAAGAAATCGCGTTCTTGCGCGTGCGCGGCGACATGCACGCGTACGGCTTTCGCGGCGAGGGACTGCAAGACCGCCTCTCCAATTCGGTGCCGGTTGTCGTGCCGTATGTTTGGACGTTGCCGGACGGCACAATGCATCATGTTGACCTCGACGCGAGTCGCGCCCGGTCCGACCTGCAATCCTTCGCTTGAGCAATCGGTGGTTATGAAAACCAGCATTATTATTACATCTCACAATTACGGGCAATACATCGAGCGTTGTCTGCGCAGCTGTTTGAATCAAAGATGGACAGACAATACGAACGAAATTATCGTCGTTGACGATGCCAGCACGGACGACACGTTGAGACGCATCGAAAAATTCAAACGCTTTCCGAACGTTCACATTATTACCAACCGCGACAATGTCGGCGTCGCACGCGCGGCAAATATCGGCATCGAAGCAAGTGTCGGACAATATGTCGTGCGCGTGGACGCAGACGATTACATTTCGGAAAATTTTATTTTCTTTATGCGTACGTATATCGAAGCCAACCGCGATGCGTTCGGTGTCGCGTGCGATTATTTGTTGGTGGACGAACAAGAAAAGCGCTTGCGCCGCGCGTATGCCGACCAGGAACCCATTTCGTGCGCGATTATGTATCCGCGCGATTTGCTGGTGAATGCGGGCGCATACAATCCGGACTTTCGTCATTTTGAAGAAGCCGAATTACGCAAGCGCATCGGGGACAATTACAAGCTCTATTATTTGCATATGCCGCTCTATCGCTATCGAATGCACGGCGCGAACAAGACCAAATCGCAAGACTATCAAGAATTCAAATCGAAATATCGCGAAACGCTGGAAATCAAACCGAACTAGACTTTTGCATGTCCATTCCGGCATCCTCATCCCCCCCCCCTCGCGCGGCTGTCATTATTCCCGCACGCGGCGGCTCGAAACGCTTGCCGCGTAAAAATATCCAACTGCTGCTGGGTCGCCCGATGATTGATTATTCCATCGCGGCGGGCTTGGGCAGCCGTTTTGTTGGCGCGGGCAATGTGTACGTCTCCACCGACGACGCGGAAATTGCCGACATTGCGCGTGCGTCCGGCGCGCAAGTGATTGCGCGTCCGCCGGAACTAGCGCGCGATGATGTGTGGACCGAGCCGGTGATTCAACACGCCGTTCAGGTTTTAGAACAGGACGGCAGTCCAATTGACATTGTGATTTGGATGAACGCGTGCGCGCCGGAAGTGCAGGCGTCGGACATTGACCACGCGGTTGAGCGACTACTAAAAGAAAATTTGCGCGAAGTATTTGCTGTGGACGAACAACTACGTTCCACAAGCATTGTCCGCGCGGTGCGCCGCGAAGCATTGTTTCAGGGACGCTTGTCCGTGAAATGTGCGGTGATGATATTGCCGTATGTGGACATTCACTACCAAGAGGATTTGAAAAAAGCGGAAGCGCGACTTGTAAAGCGTGAAAAGGACTTGGGTCGCTAGAATTTGTCTCGGAGGTCTCGGGTATGAAAAGCCATGGGCTTTGCTTTGCTGCCGAAGCGCTGAATCTGTGGAGACTCGCGGCGGCACTGGTGCTGGGAGCAGCGGTCATTGTCTTGGTGACCGTCCCGATGAATTCTCTTTCCGTTCTCAAAGCCATGCTGCTGGCGCTCGCCGTCACTGTGGCTTGGGGATTGCCGATTGTTTCGATTCTTTGCCCGACTTGCACGCGGGTTGAACGCACCGCGCTGGCTCTTGCTGTCGGTTACGTGACATCAATCCTGATGCGGTTCGTGTTGGCTTGGCTTGGTTGGCTTGACGCGTTTTTGTTTGCCGGCGCAATTTTTTTTGGCATCTGGTTCGTGATGCAGATTTCCGCCCGGCGGGTTCCGTTCGCACAGAGATTTTTCCGTGCAGAAAGAAATCTCAATCGTACATTAACACAGCCAACCATTTATGTGCTTGGCTTGATATTTGTCCTGAGCGTTTGGGTGGCAAGCCCATTGATGATGCCGTTGCAACAGGACAGCGCCGAACGCTTTTTGGATTTCGCGCATCGCGATACCCATTATCATCTCATCCGCGCGGTGATTCTTTCCCAGCGAGTGCCCCAATATACAAATCCCGATTTGGCTGGCATGCTGCCAATTCTCTATCCCGATTTTCAACACGCGTGGATGGGCATGTTGATGCGCGATACGCAAATCGACGCGCGGACGATTTACTACCAAGTCGCGCCAATTTTTTTGATGTTTGCCACAATTTTGACCTTGTTCGTAATTGGCAAAACGCTGTCGAATCAGAATC
Source organism: uncultured Chloroflexota bacterium (assembly GCA_937870825.1). Taxonomy (GTDB): domain Bacteria; phylum Chloroflexota; class Anaerolineae; order UBA4142; family SHND01; genus SHND01. Next base: position 16,713 of record CALMZO010000151.1, read on the forward strand.
TGGGCGGTTATATCGGCGCGGCGATGGTATATTTAATCTTTGTGCCAAATCCTTGGGACTCGAACTTTTTGCTCCGCCGGGTCTTGATATATGAACGAACGAGCTATGAAATGCGTTTTTACGATTTGCAATACAATCTAGCCAATACCGCAGGCATGTTGCTTTTTAGCGCGGTGTTTCTGATTTTGCTGATGACGCACAAGCAGCGCGATATGCGAAATGTCGTAGGACTGTTGACGTTGGGGAGCATTCTCGTAGTGGGATTGGTACGGGTGCGAAGCAATTATTTCGTGCCGATTGCGCCTTTGTATGTGGGCTATTTGGTCTGGATGTGGTTCAGGTTCAAGCAGTGGAGACTTGGCACTCCGTTGCTCGTATTCGGAATTCTCTTTGCATTGATAACATCGGAAAGTTTATCCGGTGCGTACGATATCACGAGCGCGCAACTTGCGTTGGATTACGGGCGTTACGGGATGTCCCTGGCGAGTTCATTCCTGCGTTGGATCAGTAATGCAGTTTCAATGTTTCCCCCTTTTACACAGCCGATTCTCTATCAGGGTTTATGGATTCTCGGCTATTGGTTCGGTCTCTTTTATTTTCTTTTGGCTCTGCTGGGTTGTATTTTCTGGTTCAAAGGACGTGAGAAATTTACATTTGCCACGGCGTTCCCCTTGCTTGTCTTGCTGGGTACGTTTATCGCGGTCAGTTTCATCATCATAAACTCTACGACCATCGAAAGTGGCAATTGGGGCGCCCAAGCGCTCTCACTGTCGCCACGAGTGGCATTGCTTTTGAGCATCATGCCGCTGTACAAGCTCATCAGCAGTAACGCGATTCGCATTGGCTTTTTTGCAAAGTACAAGTCCATTCTGGCAATTGGCCTTTTGCTCGGCTTTGCCGTCATTTCCTATCGCGCCGCAAATGCCGCACTCTATCGAAGGGCAGAGCGAGCATACCCTATTACACAACAAGAATTGAACATCTACAAATGGTTGCAAACGAATACCGCTGCCCACGCGGTGATTGCCGCACATCCGCAACACCGCGTGAATGCCTTTGACGAGACAATTCGCGGCACAAATTTCCTTTCGGGAATGACGGAACGTCCCGCATACGTGCAACGCGTCTTGGATGCGGCAGGTCCGCGTTTTAGCGAGGGTACGCACCGCGAAGCATTGTTGGAGCAACTCTTTGCCGCGCGGACACCCCAACAAGCCCGGACAATTCTTGAACAAATGAATTTTGACTATTTGCTCGTTTACCCGGATAAACCGCCGCAAACCGATTTGCGCTGCTGTCTCGAACTAATCATTGACGGCAAAACAAAACTCTATTTCAAACCACAACGCTAACACCGTGTATTCGCAACTCGTTTTTCGCGCGCCGAACGTTCTCGACGATTCGCAATGGAGTCACAAGGCATGGATGAGTGTGACCGATGCCGATTTGGTCGAACGCGTGTTGTTGAGACAAGCAGAACGCGCGCAAGGAACGCTGCACGCACTCGAATGGGGTTCGGGCAAGAGTACCAGCTATTTCACAACTTTACTGCGCGAACGCGGTTTCCAATTTAACTGGGTCACGTTGGAATATGACCGCGCTTTTTTTGAGGCGACGTTTCTCGAACATCTAAAAAGCGTGGACAATGTGCGCGTCGAATATCTTGACGAAACCCGGCGCGCGACCGTTTTACAAAAAGGGCAAACGTTTGAAATTGAAGCGGCTGTTTTTGACAAAGGCAAACTCTCGCCGTTTGACCCGAACCACGCGGCGGACCGTCTCGTCAACATGGACGCGTATGTAAATTTTCCCGCAACGCTCGACAAAAAATTCGATTTCATACTCGTTGACGGACGACACCGTCGTCGTTGTTTGCTCGAAGCGTCCCGGCTGTTGAAAGCGCGCGGCGTCGCGTTTTTACACGACGCGTATCGCGAATACTATCACTGCGCGTTCGACGCGTTTCGTTCGCGCCGCGCCGTCGGGGACATTTTGTTCATCGGCGCACAGTACGATACGAATTTTGAGGAGCTTGTTGGTTGAGGGGAATGACCTGCATGTTTGAAATAATCGCGGAACTGCATCCGCAGCACAGCGGCGACAAGGGCATCCTGCGCGAAATGATTCGACAGGCGAAAATGAACGGCGCGCACGTCGCCAAGTTTCAACTCTATGACGCGCCCGCGCTTCTCGGCTCGGACGCGTGGAATTATTTACAATTGACACAGGACGATGTGGCACAAATCAAACAGTGGTGCGAAGAAGACGAACTCGAATTTATGGCATCGGTGTTTGATGTGACGCGTTTGCGATGGCTCGAAGAAATCGGCGTGCGGCGTCACAAAATCGCGAGCCGCACCGTCACGGGCGACGTCGCGCTGGTCGAAGCGATTTTGGCAACCGGCAAGGAGACGATTGTCTCACTCGGCACTTGGACGCGTCCCGAAAAACCGTTTGGTGAATCGGCGCAAATCCAATATCTGTACTGCAAATCCAAATATCCCGCGTTCCTGTCCGATATGGGCGATTTGCCAAACGATTTTCCGTCGAACGGACTTGCGGGCTACAGTGACCACACGCTCGGACTTGACGTGTGTTTGTTGACGATTGCGCGCGGCGCACGCATCATCGAAAAACATTTCACGCTCGACAAGACGCGCGGCAAGCAAACCGAAAAAGCGCATATTTGCAGCATGACGCCCGACGAACTGTTGCAGCTCTCGCAAATTGGCGGCGCGTTGTATCGCGCGCAGCGGACGATTCGAGCTACGAGCCACGCCTCGCAAGGAGAACGGGCATGAGTGCCACACTGCGCGGGTGGTGGCGCTCATGGTACGGCAAGGAACAATTCGCGTTTCCCCTGCCCGACGGCTGGGAACTTGTTGAAGCGCGCATGCGCGGCGCGCCGACATTGAGCGATGAGGAAATCCGCGCGCGTCTGTTGCAGCCGATTGCTTCGCCGCCCTTGCGTGAACTCGCGCGCGGGCGGCGCGATGCCGTGATTGCGATTGACGACTTGAACCGTCCAACAGAAGCGTTTCGCATTTTGCCGTTCGTGCTGCAAGAATTGAATGCGGGTGGGATTGCAGACGAACAAATTCAAATCATTGTTTCGCTCGGCACGCATCGTCCGTTGACGCGAATTGATTTGGAGAAAAAAGTCGGCGCGGATATTTTGAACCGCGTGCGCGTGTACAATCACAATCCGTACTTGAATTTGGTGGATGTTGGCACGACGAGTTTCGGGACGCGCGTTTTGATTAACGGACAATTTGCCGCGTCCGATTTGAAAATAAGTTTGGGCATGTTTGCGCCGCACTCGTACGCGGGATTCAGCGGCGGTGGCAAAATTATTTTGCCGGGACTGTCGAGTTGGGAAACCGTGTTGGGCAACCACAAACCTGCGAGCAAAATTTTGTCGGGCCAAGTGGGCCAAGTCGAGGGCAATACGCGTCGGTCGGAAATTGACGAAGCAGCCAAGCTGGCGGGTCTCGAATTTTCCATCAACGTGGTTTCGAACGAAGCGGGCGAGACGGCGGGACTGTTTGGCGGTGACGTAACCGAAGCATTCCGCGTCGGCGCAAAATTCGCGGGCGAGGTGTATGCCACCACAATTCCAACGGACGCCGACGTTGGCATCTTTAATGCGTTCCCCAAAGATACCGAATTGCTGCAAGCGTTAAATTCGTTGTCCGCGTGGAATCCGGGCGCAGGGGAACGCGATGTGGTGCGCGCGGGCGGAACGATTGTGGTCATGACATACGCGGCGGAAGGGCACGGCTGGCTCGGTCTCATCAATCCCGGCGCGCCACTGCACCACCGCCGCGACAAAAATCCCGTCTACAAGAAAATGTTGGAAAATCGCGAACTCTATTTTCTCTCGCCAAATTTGAGCGACGCGATGCTCCAAGACCACTATCCACCGCAAGTGCGCGTGTACCCGCATTGGAACGCGTTGTGCGACAAATTGCTCACGCGACATCCCCACGGCGCGCGCGTCGCATTTTTCCCGTGCGGTCCGTTGCAAATCGGATACAATGATTTAAAGTTAGCGCAAAGGGAATAACGTCTATAGTCGTTCGCAAAACGAGTAAAGGCGTTTCTACAATCCTGTTATGAACATTCTTCGCACCATCTGGAAATACTGGCGACGCGTCGGTCAATTTATCGGCGATTGGGTCGGACGCATTGTCCTCACCATTTTTTATTTCACAATTTTTGTGCCGTTCGCGCTCATCGTCCGTTTTTTCCAAGACCCGCTCGCCGTGAAACATGCGCCGCAGGAATGGGTAACGCGCGCCACGCGTGATTTGACTTTGCAAGACGCAGGGAGACAAACGTAATGTATATTCTGGGAATTTCCTGTTACTATCACGACGCGGCCGCCGCGCTGCTGCAAGACGGCATGTTGGTCGCGGCGGCGGAAGAAGAACGCTTTTCACGCAAGAAACACGATTTTGGTTTTCCCAAACACGCGATTGACTTTTGTCTCAAGCAGGCGGGCATCACCGCGCAAGATTTGGATTACGTGGTCTTTTACGAAAAACCGTTGTTGAAGTTTGAACGCATTTTGCAGACCACACTGCAAATGTTTCCGAAATCGTACGGTGTGTTTCGCGAAAGCATGGTGAGTTGGTTCACCGACAAACTGTGGATTCGGGGCGAGATTCTCACCAAGCTCGATATCCCCGATAACAAATTGTTGTTTGTCGAACATCACCTCAGCCACGCGGCAAGCGCGTTTTTTTGTTCGCCCTTTCAAGAGTCGGCAATTCTCACGATTGACGGCGTGGGCGAATGGACGACGACGACCGTAGGACGTGCAACGGCGGACTGGGACGGCACGGGAAAAAATTCGATTGATTTGTTTCACGAGTTGAAATTCCCGCACTCGCTCGGACTGTTGTATTCCGCATTCACCGCGTATCTCGGCTTTGAGGTCAACGAAGGCGAATACAAAGTGATGGGCATGGCGCCATATGGTTCGCCAACGCGTCTCGACGATGTGTACAAATTGATTCAGGTGAACAAGGACGGCAGTTTCCATCTCAACATGGAGTATCTGGCGTACCACTATTCACGCACTCAATCGTACAATGAAAAATTTGTCGGTCTGTTTGGGGAACCGCGCAAACGCGAATCCGATTTTTATACGCTCACCACCCATCCGACAAAAAATCATCCGCAGTGGGACGATGCGGTTGCGAAAAAGAATCAAGAATACGCCGATATTGCCGCGAGCATTCAAACGGTCACCGAAGAAGTGATGTTGCGGATGGCGAATTATGCGTATGAACGCACGGGACTCAAACAACTTTCCATCGCGGGCGGCGTCGCGCTAAATTCTGTCGCAAACGGGCGCATCTTGCGGGAAACAAAATTTGAAGATGTGTTTATTCAACCGGCAGCGGGCGATTCCGGCGGCGCACTGGGCGCGGCGCTGTATGTGTACCATGTCTTGTTGGGCAAGCCGCGTAAATTTGTGATGGAGCACGCGTATTGGGGACAAAGTTACGGCATAGACGAAACCATCGCGGCGATTCACGAAAAAGGGTACCAGTACGAACATGTGGAGGATACGGAAAAACTTGCGACGCGGATGGTGGAGGATATTCTCGCGGGCAAAGTGATTAGTTTGTTTCAAGGCGGCTTTGAATGGGGACCGCGCGCGTTGGGCAACCGTTCCATTCTCGCCGACCCGCGCAAGGCGGAAATGAAAGAAATCGTGAACGCGCGCATCAAGTTCCGCGAGCCGTTTCGTCCCTTTGCGCCCGTGATTCTTGAAGAGTGCGCGCCGGATTATTATGCGGACATGCGAAATCCCGAAAAGCATTATCCGCTGCGATACATGTTAATGGTGTATGCCACGCGCGACGGGCAAGGCGAAAAAATTCAAGCGGTCACGCATCAAGGCGGTACGGGACGCTTGCAAACCGTGCGGCGCGAATGGAATCCGCTGTATCACCGCGCGATTGAATTGTTCGGGCAAGCGACGGGTGTTCCCGTTTTGCTCAACACGAGTTTCAATTTGCGCGGGGAACCGATTGTCACAACGCCCGCGAACGCGCTCAACACCTTCACGAAAAGCGATATTGACACTCTCTACATGAATGGTCTGGTGGTACGAAAGGAGCCCAAATGAAAGCATTCTTGCGCAGTATGTCCGCCAATTTTGGCGTCGTGGGCGAACTGCTTGGATTCCTGTGGGCGCGCAAAATGTGGTGGCTGATTCCAATGGTCCTCCTGCTCATGATGTTCGCGCTCTTTACGATTTTCACCACTGCATCGGGCATCGCGCCATTCATCTACACGTTGTTCTAAAAATTCAAGAGTCCCACAGAGCTTTTGCCGCGCAGCGAGTTTCCCACTGCACCCTCGCGCGAAAGCCCTGTGGGTCTTGACGTATGAAACAGATTCGCCGCGGGCGCGGGCTGCTCGTCGGACTCGCGCTCACTTTATTTTCCATTTGCGGAACCTTGCTCATCATCGAAGCGGGATTTCGCATCTACCAACGTTTCGCGTTCGGTACGCCGCTGCGCGCGTCTTTGTCTCAAGAGTCGCTCGGAAAACTTTCGCCCTTCATCCTCGATGCCGAATTAGGTTGGAAGTCTACACCGAATTACAAATGGAAGGGCATGTATCCGAATCTTGACGGAACGAAATATCCCGCGGAATTGCATTTTGACGCACGCGGTTTTCGCGCGTTTGGCGATGTAAATTCCACGCATCCCAAAATTTTCGTTCTGGGCGATTCGGTAACGCAAGCAGTCCAAGTTGCGGACAACAAAACGTATCATGCCGTCATGGCAAACGAATTGAACGCGGAGAATTTTGCGTACGGCGTCGCGGGCTATGGTTCACTGCAAGAGTACATGATTCTCGACCGCTTTTATGACGAAATCAAACCGGATTTGATTGTGTGGCAATTCTGCTCAAATGATTTGGTGAACAACGACCCCATCAACGAGACCAACAGCACGAAAAGCAACAACGGTATGACGCGTCCTTATCTGGTCAATGGCCAAGTCCAGTACATTTTGCCAAAACGCATGGCGTTCATGCGTGAAGGTGCGCTCAAATATTCGCGGGCATTGTATTGGGTGTTGAGTCGAATTGACCAAGCTCAAGCGAATAGCGATGCGCCGGACGTACAAGCGCGCATGATTGCGAATGGGGCGAGTGACCCCGATTTGCAACGCGTGACGCGCGTAACCAATGAAATTATGCAAAAAGTTCGCGCACGCATTGGAAACACGCCCGTGGTCACATTCACTTGTGCGCATCATGAATTGTTTGACGAGACCTTTCGTGTGGTCTCGGAAGAGAATGGAATGGACTTTGTCGCTGAAGCAGCGATCGCCCTCGAACGCGCGGAACAACAAGGCACAATGGTGCGCGTCATTGACGGCGGACACTATAACGAAGCAGGCAACCGGATTCTGGGAGAAACACTCGCCAAATTCATTCTTGAGAAAAATCTTTTGGTGAAGCCATGACGCGAGCGAACGGCAATCATCGCACGCGCCGCTCAAACGCGCTGTCCAAACCCTTACGGCAAATCTGGCGCAAGCTGCGTCCTTCGCTTCCGCCGTCCCCAACCGACGCCCCCTTTCCGGAATCGGAACTCGGACCCCTCGTGCGCCAAGATTGGGACAAGTGGAACGCCGCGCGTACACGCGCGAAAAAAGGACCGCGCGTTTTGATTGCGACCGGCATCGGTGGTCATCCCCCGTCAACCGTGATGGAAGCATTTCTCGCGGCAGCGTTGACGCTGCGCGGCGCGAACGTGGAATTTTTCTTGTGTGACAAACAACTGCCCGCGTGTTTGATGTGCAATTTCATGAGTTTTGAAAGCCCCGAGCAACTGGCAATACAGGGACCTCAAGCAAAGATTTGCAACTGGTGTTACCCGCGCGGACGCGCGATGTATGCGCCTTTCGATTTGCCGATTCGTACATTTGGCGAATTTTTGACCGATGCAATGCGCGCACGCGCGCAAGACATTGCGGCACAGGTACCCTTGGCGGAAATTCAAAAGTACAAGTTCGAGGGTTTAGAAATCGGCGCGCACGCGTTCGCAAGCGCGGTGCGTTTTTTTGTCAAAAGTGATTTTTGGGCTGAACTCACTGCCGAACCGATTTTGCGTCGGTATTTGGAAGCCGCGCTGTTGTCCGCGTTCGCGACGCGCGCGCTGCTGCGCGCGACGAAATACGAGGTCGCCGTTTTTCATCACGGCATCTATGTCTCGCAAGGCATCTTTGGCGAAGTGGCGCGGCAGGAACAGGTACGCGTGGTGAACTGGGGTCCCGCGTATCGCAAGCACAGTTTTCTGTTCAGTCACCATCGTTCGCACCATTTTACACTGCTCCAAGAACCGTCGAGCGTATGGGAAAATCTGAAATGGACGCCTGAAATGGATAAGGACTTGATGGAGTATGTTTCGAGTCGCTGGACGGGGCAGAACGATTGGTTGGGCGTCTCCCCGATTCATCAGCCCACGGATACCGCGCTGGGACAAGAAATCGGCATTGATTTTTCCAAGCCGACAATCGGGCTTTTGACCAATGTCTTGTGGGACGCGCAACTTTTTTATGAAGGCAACGCGTATCGTGATATGCGCGATTGGGTTTTTGATACGATTGAATTTTTTTCGAAACGTCCCGATTTGCAATTGTTGATACGCGTGCATCCCGCCGAAGTGCGCGGCACGCTTGTTTCACGCGAACAAATCATTCCGGCAATTTACACACGCTTTCCGCAATTGCCAAAGAATATCGTTATTGTCCCGCCCGAAAGCAGTGTGGACACGTACCGCGCAATGATGCAGTGCGACAGTGTGATTATTTACGGCACGAAAACGGGCATGGAACTCGCGACGCTCGGCATTCCCATTCTCGTTGCGGGGGAAGCATGGGTGCGGGACAAAGGGATTACGCTTGACGCGCACACGCGCGACGAATATCTGGAATTGTTGGAACGCCTGCCGTTGCGCGAGCGCCTGGGCGAAAAAACCGTCGAACGCGCGCGGAAATATGCATATCATTTCTTTTTCCGCAAAATGATTCCCGTGTATCGCGTCCAGCCCGCGCCGGGGGAATGGAAATCGTACCGGTTCGACCTGGACCGCCTTGAGGATTTGCGCGCGGCGGATGAAATTGGGCTGGATGTGATTTGTGATGGCATTTTGAATGGGCGCGAGTTTATCTATCCCGCCGAAAATTTGCGCGCACGCGCGCCTGTCGGGATTGGGATATAGGCGATGGGAAAAAGCAAAATCGCGCGGGTGCGCGCCCGCGCTGCGCAAAACGGCTTGCCCGGTTTGGGATGGTGGGCAATGCGTTGGTTGTATTGGCGGAGCGGGCTGTACCGCACGAAATGGCATTTGCGTCCGCCCCTGCGCGACTCGTTGTATCTTAATCCTTTGGAAGAAACGGCAAAGGGGCGCGAGCGTTCGCTGCGCATTTTGCAAGAACAACGCGAGCGGTACAAAGTGATTCGGGTCAACACGCTCCGGTTCAAAGTCGATTTGAAAGATTATGCCTTTGGACGCAAGCTGTTCCTGAATCGCATCTGGGAAGACTATGAAAGCGGATTGTTTTTTCAGTTGTTACAGCCCGGAATGAACGTTCTCGATATTGGCGCACACATTGGCTACTATGCCTTGTTCGCCGCGCAGCGGGTCGGTTCAAGCGGGCGCGTGTTTGCTTTTGAACCTGCACCGGATAATTTTGCGCTGCTTGCCGAGAACGTGCGGCTGAATCGTTTGCAAAATATTTTAACGGCGGAAAATCTTGCCGTGTCGGACAGAACGCAACAACTTGCATTGCAGCTTTCTGAAGCCAGTTCCGGGGACCACCGTATCTTTGCGACGAGCGCGGAGGATGATGCCCTGTTCAACAAGAACCGCCCGCGTGCGACCCATCCGGTTCAAGCCATTGCGGTGGACGAGTATCTTGGCTCAAAACGGGTCTCACGCGTGGACGCGGTCAAGATGGACGTGCAAGGCGCGGAGATGAATGTGCTGCGCGGGATGGAACAAACTCTGCGCGCAAACCCGGACCTCTTTTTGTTTTTTGAATATTGGTATTTCGGCTTGAAGGCAAATGGTACAGCGCCGCAAGCACCACTTGAATTTTTGCAAAACGATTTCGGCTACCAATTGTTTTTGCTTGACCCCGAAGCCCGCTGCGTCAAGCCCATCGAGAGGAATGCATTTGTAGAATGGGCTGCCGCGCAAGACCCCCGTTTGCAGATGGACCTGATTGCCACGCGTGCCGCGCTGCCGAAGGAGTGGCTGTGAACCTCATCCTGCGCGCGCGTCGCCGCCTCGCCCGTTTGCTGATGCCGCCGGGTCTGCCCGCCGCTTCGCCCCCGCCAGTGTCATTTCAGGAACGATTTGCCCAAAACATCTCCGCCGGCGAACGGACCATTTTTTTGCCGAACTGCGCGTATGAGGAATATCCCGAGCGCGGCGCGCGCGTGCGCGTCAGAATTGGCAGTGATTGTATGATTGGCGCGCGTTTTATTTTTGAATCCGAACAGGGGACAATCGAGATTGGAGACCGCACATTTATCAACGGCGGCACCTCCCTCGTGGCGCGTACCAACATTCGGCTTGGCAGCGACGTCATGATTTCATGGCAGGTGGAGATTCGAGACCACGATGCCCACTCGTTGGATTGGCGGGCGCGCCGTGAGGACATTCTGCGCCAGAACGAAAATTATCGCAGCGGAATTGATTTTCGGTCGAATCACAACTGGACGGGCGTTGGGGTTATGCCCATTGTCATCGGGGACAAAGTGTGGGTCGGCTTTGGCAGTGTCATTCTCAAAGGCGTCACAATCGGAGAGGGCGCGATTGTGGGCGCGCACGCGGTCGTGACCCAGAATGTCGAACCGTGGACGATTGTCGCGGGAAACCCGGCGCGTGTGGTGAAACAAGTGCCAACGGAATTTATTTCGTCATAGTTTCGTCAAGACGCAAAAGTAACCCAAGCGCGTATCCGGCACGTGCATTTCATAACGCGGCGCCACGGCATTCGCCTGTGCCAGAAATTCATCCACGGCAGTTTTCGCGCCGGTGGAAAAAAAATCGTAATCGTCCACAATGACAATGGCGCCGCGCGGCATGACGGTATCGAGAAAATTTAATGCGGTCTTGATGGGTTCGTAGAAATCAAAATCCACATACGCACATGCGACCTGTGTGGGCAAATTTTGGGACTGGCGAAGTGTCTGTTCGATAAACCCGCGATGAATGGTAAAGCGCGTTGCCGGAAACGAAATCGCGGCGAGACGTTCAAGCACCGCATCCATCGGCGTCATCATCGTTCCCGTGTACGCCTCGATAGAGCCAAGCGAGAAAATGTCATCCTTGAGTTGGTCTTGAGGCGTGGGCGCGGGCAGTCCTTCGAACGAATCAAAGAGATGAAGATGTTTGGATGTCGACGCGAGCTCATTCGCGATCAATGCCGAAGTCTCACCTTGCGCAACGCCAAACTCACAAACATCGCCTTCCACCCATTTGGTTTTGCCGAGCGCGGTGAGAATATAGTACGCTTCGGATGGCGGCGTGCCCAAAAGCCGCGTCAGCAAACGGGGACGCATCGCATTGGGGGTGAGCAGTTCGCATCCTTCGATTTGATTGAGCGCGTATTCATAGGCAGCGGCGAGATTTTCAAAATTCTTGAAAACAAAATCACGCTGCACGTCGGGTGAAACGGCAGCGGGTCGCTTTGGCAGAGAGGTTTGCTTTGTGCGAATGAGCTGATACCCGCCCTGGGCAAGAATGCGTTCAATGACTTTTTTTCCCAATTGCATAACGGCTCCGGAAACGGGAGATGGATTTACCTGATGCATCATTAGCCAATTTGTTGTGCTTGCAATCTCGTTGGGACGCGGTCTCCAAAAGATTTTGGGACGCGTCCTTCCTGAGAGGTTGCAATAGTATAATGTCGCTTTCAGTCTATCCAAAACACAGATGACCCGCAGACCTTGCCGATTGGCATTCGACTTTTGATTCCTCAATGAAAATCGCGTTTCAAACCTTCACACGTCCGACATGGATGGCGGGGATGGTCACGTTCCAAGATTTGCTCATTGCATTGAGAACATTGGATTCAGAACCGCTTGAACTGGATTTGGTGCAATGGGAAAATTCCCATGTGGAAGATTATGAATTGTTGCTGCCGTACGTTGACAAATGCATCACCGCAAAATTTCCAAAAACCAAACCTGACTTGCCGCCGCGCCCGCGTTCCAAAATTGAAAAGTCGAATGCGTTGAGCGCACGCGTACGCCGACGTCTCGCGCGCATTTTGGTGCCGCCGCCCGTTGTTCCGCCCCCCGCGCCCCCCGACGAAACAATGCGCGAGAATGGGGTGGACTGTGTGTTTTCGGTGGTGATGGAGCCCCGCCTTGATGTTTCAGTCCCGTTGATGGTCTGGATTTATGATGTACAGCATCACCACTTTCCCGAATTGCTTTCGGGGCGCGAACGCAGGGAACGCGACATGGTGCTAACACGCGAGAGCGAACGCGCCACGCGATTGATTGCAAAATCAACGAGCGTGGCGCAAGACGTGGAACAATTCTTTCCGGGCGCGCGCGGCAAAGTGCGCATCCTGAATTGGGTCTCGCAAATTCCCGCGGGCGCGTATGACAACGCGCCCGCACACGTCGCGCGCAAATACAATTTGCCCGAAACATTTTTTTATCTCCCCAACCAATTTTGGATGCACAAGAACCACACGCTCGTCGTCGACGCGCTGGAACGGCTGCGCGCGCGGAACGTCTACCCCGTTGTGGTTTGCACGGGCAAACCGCATGATGACCGCAATGCCGAGTACGTAGGTGAGTTGCTGAGTAAAATTTTCGCGCTCAACTTGCGCGAGCAATTCTTGGTTCTCGGTTCCGTGCCGCGCGCGGATGTATACGCGCTGATGCGACAATCTCTCGCCGTCTTGAATCCGTCACGTTTTGAGGGTTTTGGTTTGAGTGTGTCCGAAGCCAAGTCACTGGGCAAGCGCGTTCTTGTTTCGGACCTGCCTTCGCTGCGCGAACAGGATGCGCCGGGCGCGCGGTATTTCAACGGCAACGACGCGCAAGAACTCGCGGACAATTTGGAACAGTTGTGGCGAACGATTCCGCCGGGTCCGGATTTCGAATTGGAAGGGCAGGCACGCGCAGCCCTGCCTGCGCGCCAGCGCGCATTTGCGTCTAAATTTCTCGACGTGGCACGCGAAACCATACAGGCATTCCAGAATCAACGCGCGCAAGGGGCAGTGTAATGTCCGCTGCGCCTCTCATCACCATCGTCGTTACGAATGTGAATCAAGCGTCCACCTTGTCCGCGACGCTTGATTCGATTTTTTCTCAGGAGGAAGACGCGCTGGAATGTTTTGTTGTGGACGCGAGCGCGCAGGACAATGCGCTTGAAATTTTGCGTTCCTTTGAACCGCGCGGCTTGCACTGGGAACGCGTCGGGTGGGACGCGCAGACCGAAGCAATGAATCGCGCGTTTGCAAACGCGCGCGGCGAATTTTATTGGTGGCTTTCCGGCGCGGACAAATTGTGCCCGTGGGCAACGCGGCTCACGACCTTTGTGTTTCAAAACTTGCCGCAAGTGGAATGGCTGACTTCGGGGACGCCTTTGACATGGACGCCGCATCAATTGGCTGTGAGCGCAGGACTTGCCGACGGTTACACCGCGCGCGCATTTTACGCGGGACGCAATCTCAAAACGAGCGCGTATTTTCAATTTCCCATTTGGCGTAGCGGAACGGTGTGGCGGCGTTCGCTGTGGGAGAAAAGCGGCGCGCGCATCCGGGAGGCATTGAGCGAGGCAGGCGATTTTGAATTGTGGGCACGATTTTTTCAGCACGCGAATTTACACACCCTAAACATTCCTATCGCGGGCCATCAAGCCGACGCGCTGCAATTGGATACGGACGCATACTGGCGGGCTGCCGCACAGCACTTGGCGCAATACAAAAAAATCACTGCGCCTCCAACATGGGTCCGCCGCGCGCAGGGGCAATTGGCGCGGCGGCTTCCTTCGCTCCGCACGCGCTTGATGCAGGGGGCACCGTTGGTTTGGATTTCGCCGCCCACGCTTGAATGCGGCATCGGCACACACTTTATCCTATGAACATGTTCAAGTCCGGCGTCAACGCGCTGCTCGCAAGATTTGGGTTCGAACTGCGACGCAAACCATCCGCTCTCGCCGTTGCAACGCCAACGAAAACGATTCGTTCCGTTGCGCGCGCGTCATTCGTCGAGGGGCTTGCCCAGGTCAAGCAAGTCGGTTTTGAACCTGCCACCATCGTGGATGTCGGCGCCGCGCACGGAAATTTTACACGCGCCTGTCTGTCGCTCTTTCCAAGTGGGCGTTATCTTGTGGTTGAACCGTTGATTGAATTTCGCGCGGGACTGCAAGCGCTCGCATCGGAACACCCAAACGTAACTTTTGAAAACGTTGCCGCGGGCACGCAAGACGGCACGGCGACGTTTCATGTGCATCGCGATTGGGACGGCTCGTCGCTCTACCGTGAAACCGAGGGCGCGCAGGTGGACGGCGTAGAACGCACCGTGCCGCTGCGCTCGCTCGATTCGTTGGCGGCGCAGTATCAATTGCCCGCGCCGTACTTGATAAAGGTGGATGTGCAAGGGGCAGAACTCGACGTGCTGCGCGGCGGATTGAACACTCTGCGCGGATGCGAGTACGTTTTGCTCGAAGTCGCCATGTACCAGTTCTTTGTCGGCGGTCCGCAATTCGCGGATGTGGTGGAATTTATGCACGCGCGAAATTTTGCCGCGTACGACATTTTTGGTACGCTGTACCGTCCGCTTGACAATGCCTTGTCACAGGTTGACATGGCGTTCGTGCGCGCGGACGGAATTTTTCGACAGCACCACATTTACGCGACACCCGAGCAGCGCTCCGCGCAAAACCAACAATTTGAGGCATACCACAAGAATCAACTCGAGTAATATGGCAACGCTCACACACTTTCCAAAGATTTCCATCGTCACCCCGTCGTACAATCAGGGACAATTTCTGGAAGCGACGATTTGTTCGATTCTTGACCAGAACTATCCGAACCTCGAATACATCATCATGGACGGCGGTTCGACGGACAACAGCGTCGCGATTATTCGGAAATACGAAAAGCATCTTGCGTACTGGCAAAGCCATAAAGACCGTGGACAGAATCACGCCATCACCGAAGGTTTCAAGCACGCCACAGGGCAAATTTACGCCTATCTCAATTCAGACGACAAATACATGCCGTGGGCGTTCCGCACCGTCGCACAGATTTTCAACGAGTTTCCCAAGATTCAATGGCTGACGTCGCGCACGCTTGTAGTATGGAATGCCGAGGGCCTACCCGCTCAGGTTTATCCGGCGGTGCATTATTCGCGCACATGGTTTTATCGCGGCTGGTCAACACGCGTGTTTCCCGGACAGAGCGGCTGGATTCAACAAGAAGGAACATTTTGGACGCCGTGGTTATGGGAAAAAGCGGGCGCGCGTATGGACGAAAGTTTGTATCTTGCCGGTGACTTTGAACTCTGGGCGCGCTTTTGGCAGCACGCCGATTTGGTCACGACGGACATTCCGCTTGCGGGCTTTCGACAGCACGGCAAAAATAAAACGACGCCGGAGGAATATCTCCAGGTCTGTCGCCAGGTGCTGCGTCAGTATCCCAATTCCTCTGTGCACAACCTGTACAAACGCTGGTTGCTGCAGCTCCTCTTGCGCTTCGCCAAGCGCGGCGGGAAACGCTGGGGCAGTCGAGTCAATTTCGTTCGGTATAATCAGTTCACGCAAAAGTGGACGTATCACTCTCACTATGTCATCTGAACTTCCGCGAATTTCCATCGTCACCCCGTCGTACAATCAGGGACAATTTCTGGAAGCGACGATTTGTTCGATTCTTGACCAGAACTATCCGAACCTCGAATACATCATCATGGACGGCGGTTCGACGGACAACAGCGTCGCGATTATTCGGAAATACGAAAAGCATCTTGCGTACTGGCAAAGCCATAAAGACCGTGGACAGAATCACGCCATCACCGAAGGTTTCAAGCGCGCTACGGGTGAGATTTTTGGTTATCTGAATTCGGATGATATCCATTTGCCGTGGACGCTTGCCATCGTCGGAAATATTCTGGCGAGTTTGCCGGAAGTGGAATGGCTCACACCGCGCGTGACGATGGTCATCGACGCGGATGGCGACCCGTTGACAACCAATCACGCGATTGCGCACACGCGTTTGCGTTTTTACAGCGGCGTTACACTCGGCAATTTTTTTGGCGAGAGCGGCTGGATTCAACAGGAAGGGACATTTTGGCGGCGTTCGTTGTGGGAAAAAGCCGGCGCGCACGTGGCAGAGGACGCGTATCGCACCGGCGATTTTGAATTGTGGGCGCGTTTCTTTCAACACAGTTTGTTGACCACCACGCAAATCCCGCTCGCCGCGTTTCGTTGGCATGGAGGAAACAAAACACAGCTCGACCTTACGGTGGCGGAGAGCCGAAAAATTCTTCAAGCTTACCCGCACGAACGCCGATACAGCCACACCAAATTTCGGTTCATGCGCTGGCTCCATGCACGCACCGGGCGTTTCATAAATCGTTTTGGCTCGCGCCAGTGCCATGTCGAGTACGACCTACCGACCGGAACATGGCGGCGGCACTGCACCAATATCTTTTGAATCGTTGTGACAAATTCTTTACCTCTCGTCTCCATTGTCACACCCTCGTACAATCAAGCCGAGTTCTTGCAAGAGACGATGCGTTCGATTTTGGAGCAGGACTATCCGAATATCGAATACATCGTGATAGACGGCGGTTCGACCGACGGGAGTGTGGACCGTATCAAAAGCTACGCGCAGCGGCTCACGTATTGGGAGAGTGCGCCCGACGACGGACAGTACGACGCGATTCAAAAAGGGTTCGCGCGGGCGCGCGGCGAAATCATGGGCTGGCTCAATTCCGATGATAAACTCTGCCCCTGGGCGATTCGCACGTTTGTCACTGTGTTTCGACAATGTCCCCAAATTGAATGGCTTACCAGCGCGGAACAGATTTTTTGGTCGCGCGCCGGATTTCCCGCGCACTTGTGGCGCATCGACGGGTACGCGCGCAACGCGTTTTTTCGCGGGCGCAATTTGGACCGGGACCATTACTTTCGTTTTCACACGATGCAAGAGGTAACGTATTGGCGGCGTTCGCTGTGGGAAAAAAGCGGTGCGCACATGGACACCTCGCTGCGGCTCGCGGGCGATTTCGAATTGTGGTCGCGTTTTTGGCAGCACGCGCCTTTGGCGACGATGAACGCGCTCGTCGGCGGTTATCGCATGTATCACGGCACCAAGTCCGTTTCGCATTACGAAAAATATCTTGCCGAAGCGCGCCAAGTTTTGAAACGATATGGTGAACCACCGTCGCCATCCCCGCACAGCGTTCGTTGGCGTGACCGCGTACGCAAACGTTTTCCCTTTCTCGCGCCTTATGTCGCAGAAAAATCACTGCACGTTGAAATGGACCCGCGTACCGAAACATGCCGGGTGTCCAATCGTTATATCGTCTAGAATTTTTTTATGAAGCGCGTTTTGATTTTCTTTCCACACAATCTTTTTCCACCGCGTTCGGGCGCGCATCAGCGCTGTGCGCAAATGATGCAAGGATTTCACGCGCTCGGCGCAGAGGTTACGCTTGCGAGTTCGACCTACACATCCGAGACGCTTTGGCGCGCTGTGACCTCGACGGAATTGCAAACGGCGGGCATTTCACAGTTGCGGATTCATCAATCCACAATTTGGGACCGGCGCTATGTCAAATACATGCACAAGCTCTATCAGACACTGCACCGCCAACCACCGCTCGATTCCTTTCATTACGCCCCGCCCGGACTGCGCCGCTGGTTTCAAAACCTCGTTCAAGAGCTAGAACCGCATGTCATCATCGTCAATTATGCGTTTTGGGGCGGGCTCATCAACGCGGCAATGCAAAAATCCAGCGTAACCGTGATGGATACTCTTGACCTTGTTTCGTTGTATCGTCCGCGTTTTCTCGTCATGGAGCAGTATCTTCCCCCCCCCCCAATTTCACCATTTGGCATTGACCCCAAATTTTTACGTGAAGATTTTTTTGACGCGTTCGATTTTCGCGTCTCGGCTCAAGAGTTTGCCATCTTTGACCGCTTTCGCTACACCATCGCGATTACACGCGCCGACGCGGAACTTGTCTCCAAAAACACCTCGCGCACACGCGTCCTGACCATTCCGATGACGCAGGAAATTTGCGCGCTTGACAATCAATATGACGGCGCGGCGTTATTCACCCCCGGGCGCAATCCGTTCAACATACAGGGCTATTTGTATTTTGCCGCGCGCGTGCTGCCGCGTGTTCTCGAATCCGAACCCAACTTTTGTTTGCACGTCACCGGCGCCGTGTGCGACGATTTACGCGCGGTCCCGGGAATTGCACTGCGCGGCTTCCTTCCCGATTTGCTTTCAGAGTACACACACGCGCGCTTTCTCATTTGCCCCATCCTCGGCAAGACCGGACAGCAAATCAAAATCGTCCAAGCAATGGCACACGGCGTTCCCGTCATTGCGACACGCGCAGCGGCGGAAGGTTCGCCCATTCGTCACGGCGAAAACGGACTTGTCGCGCGCGACGCGAACGAATTCGCCGAACATGTTCTCACACTCTGGCGCGACCGCGCGTTATGCCAAACAATGGGGCAAGCCGCGCGCGAAACGATTGCGCGCGAATTTTCGCAAACGCTGCTGGTACAACAAATTGCACCCCTGCTGGACGGATGAGCCCTGCAACCGCAATGAAACCAGTGCAGCCTTAAACAAGCTCTTGTGAGTCGCGCACAATGAAATCGTTTAGAAAGCGTCTTCAACGCATCGGTACGCAAAACAAGTTGGTTTATGATGCACTAGGCATTGGGTTTGAAACCTTGCGCGGCGCCGGCGCGAGTTGGCGCGCCGGGTCCGTGTATTACGCGGATATTCTTGCCGCGCTGCGAGCGCATTACGCAGACTCGGTGCGGCTGCTGTTGGTCGAAGCACAGCACGGCACGCCTGTCCCCGATGAATTGAAACCTCTCGCCGAGAATGTGATTGGCTATCCAACCTTGCGCCGCTTTCGCCCTACGTGGGCAATCGAACATGCGCGGCATCGTTTGTTCAAACACGATTTGTTGCCCGACCGCGTGCTCAAGGAAAAAGGCGTAGACGTTTTGGTGTGCGGGGTTTTGGAGCGTCACACGTCACTGCCCGTTTTGGCGCTGCTGCCTGATTTTCAGCATGTGCATTTGCCCGAACTGTTCGAGCCAAACGAACGCGCGTGGCGCGACCGCGAATTTGCCAAGACGGCGGCGCGCGCGACGCGCATTCTCGTGTTCAGCGAAACGGTGCGCGCCGATTTTCAAAACTTTGCGCCGCCCTTTGCACACAAAGCGCGGGTACTGCCGCCCGTGACGTGCGTTCCCGCATCGGTGTACGAACGCGACCCGCGCGAAATTTTGGAAACGTATTCTTTGCCCGAAAAATTTGTGTACTTGCCCAATCAACTTTGGCAGCACAAAAATCATTTGCTCGCGTTCCAAGCGGTGCGCGCATTGAAAGCACGCGGCGAAAACATTTTTATTGTATGTACCGGCAATCTCGGCGACAGCCGCAACACAAATTACGTCTCGGAACTCGTCCAGTCCGTGTCGCGCTGGGGCATTCGCGAAAACGTCGCTCTGTTGGGAAATGTCCCGCGCGCCGATGTCTTTACGCTCATGCGGCAGGCGGCATTTGTTTTGAACCCGTCCCGTTTTGAAGGGTACGGTCTTTCGCTCGCCGAAGCGCGCGCCGTCGGCAAACGGGTTCTCGCCAGCGATTTGCCCGCGCATCGCGAACAAGCGGTTCCGGACGCGCTCTATTTTGAATCCAACAATCTTGGCGACCTCACCGAAAAACTTGGCGCGTTGTGGCACAACACGACAGCGGGTCCCGACACCGCGCGCGAAGCGCAGGCGCGTCAAACGCAACCCGCGCGCGTGCGCGCGTACGCCGAACAGTGGTTTGAAATGATTGGACAAGTGCTCTCGTGAACGCGCCGAAAATTTCCATCATCACGGCGTGCTACAATCACGCATCGTTTTTGCGCGAGACAATTCAATCGGTGTTGGGACAAAACTATCCCAACCTCGAATACATCATCATGGACGGCGGCTCAAGTGACGGCAGCGTGGAAATCATTCGCGAATACGAAAGGCATCTCGCCTATTGGCAAAGTGAACGCGATGGTGGAATGTACAATGCAATTAACGCGGGAATGCGCCGCGCATCGGGTGAGATTTTGGCGTGGCTCAACGCGGATGACTATTATTTACCGGGGACGCTGCATTTCGCCGCCGCGCAATTTCCTTCGACGGAAACCGGACTGCTTTTCGGCAACGCGTTTCATTTTGTGCAGGACCGCGCCGCTTCGTGGGGGAGCGATGTCGTCGGCGAACATGCGCGCAAAGATTTATTCAAGTACGATTACATCATTCAACCTGCGTCGTTCTGGACACGCGGCGTTTGGGAAAAAGTGGGCGAACTCGACGAATCGTATAAAATTGTAGCCGACTGGGAATGGTTCGCGCGCGCGAAACGCGCGGGCATTTCAATGCGCCCCGTCCCGCGTTACCTTGCGGGATATCGCATCGTGCCGACGAGCAAAACGCAAGCAGGCGGCGCGGCGCGAAATTTGGAATGCGCGCGTATTTTACGCGAGAATGTGAATGACGAATACGCGAACATTTTTCTGCGCGTGGCAGAACAGCGCGACCTGATTTTGCCGCTCCGAAAATATCTGCGATGGTCTCATCTCACACGCTTGGAAAATTTTGTTTTCCGATTGACGTTTCCAAACATTTTTGCGCGTGTTCCCGTCACGGATGTGTGGGACATGATTGAAACGATTGGATACTCGTGATGCCGGACGCATTGCCTCTCGTCACGATTGTTACGCCGTCCTTTAATCAGGCGGCGTTCTTGCGCGAAACGATTGAATCGGTGCTGGCGCAAGATTACCCGCGCGTCGAATATCTTGTGATGGACGGCGGTTCGACGGACGGCAGCGTCGAAATCATTCGCGCGTACGCGTCGCGTTTGACGTACTGGCAAAGCGAACGCGATGCAGGTCAGGCGGATGCGATTAACAAAGGATGGCAGCGCGGACGCGGCGAAATTGTTTCCTATCTTAATTCCGACGACACGTTGCATCCCGCCGCGGTGCGGTTGAGTGTGGAAGCATTGTCGAAAAATCCGGACGCCGGTTTTTCCTACGGCGCGTGCGCGTGGATGGATGAACACAGCAAGCGCACGGGTGTGATTGAGGCAAAGAATTTTACGCTTGCAGATTTATTGTTGCAGAATCGTTTCGCGCAGCCGGGTGTGTTTGTGCGCCGCGCCGCGCTGGAACGCGTCGGGATGCTGGATGTTTCGATGCATTATTTGATGGACTATGATTTGTGGCTGCGGCTCGCACTCTATTATCCCGCCGCGCGCGTTCCCGAAATCATCGCGAATTTTCGTTTGCATGACGACAGCAAAACGGCATCCCGCTACAAATTTTTTCTCGACGACAATTTGCGGTTGCTCGATAAAGCATTTGCCGACCCCGCCTTCCCGTTGGAATTGAAACCGATGCGAACACGCGCCGAGAATTACGCGTTCGTTTTGACCGCGCTGCATTGTTACAGTTTGGGCCGGCGCGAGGACGGGCGCGAACTCATGACGCGTTTTTTTGAAACACAGTCCGAGCCGCTCGCATATCCGCAAGACCTTGTCGCGCTGTTTGCGAATCATCTCGTTCACATCGCGCCGCTGCGCCAAACGCGAAACGATTCGAGTCAGGAATGGCTCGATGCGATTCTGAATGATTTGCCCGCGCCGGCGCAGTCGATGCGCGCGCTGCGTTCCCAAATTCTCGCGCAGGCGAATCTCAGCTGGGGCTTTGCCGCGCACAAGCAAGGCAATCGTTCGAACGCGCGCAAATTCATGCTGCGCGCGCTGCAATATCATCCCGCGCACGCGCGCAATCGCGGCGTGTGGTCCGTGCTTGTAAAAGCGTAAAAAAAATTTATGCTGCAGCTTTCTGTAATCATCCCCACTTTCAATCGGCGCGAAATGTTGTTTCGCTGTCTGGACCATCTGGAAAAGCAGACGATGCCGCGCGACACGTATGAAATTCTTGTGATTGACGACCACTCGCCTGACGACACGCCGCAAAAAATGGCAGAGCGCGTACAGGCATTGGGCGGAGACCTGCTCCGCTTTTTTCGTCAAGAAAAAAATGGCGGACCGTCTGCCGCGCGCAATCGGGGGATTCGCGAAGCGCGCGGCGAATGGCTTTTGTTTCTTGATGATGACATACTGGTCGCGCCGAACACCCTCGAACTGCATTTGAACGCGCACCGCGAACAGCCCGGCGAGAACGTGGCAGTGTTGGGCATCACGCGTGTGGCGCCCGGCACGCCAATTACGCCGCTCATGCGCTATATGCTCGAATCGGGCAAATCGCCGTTGATTGATAGCAGCAGGATTCAAGACCCGAACAATGTGCCATTCGGATTTTTTCAAACGAATACATCGGTGGCGCGGAATTTTTTGTTGGCGCACGGATTTTTTGATGAAGAGCTGCGGTTTGCGTACGGCGAAGATACGGAACTCGCGTACCGCCTGCAAAAACACGGCTTGCGAATCGTGTTTCGCAAAAATATCGTGGTGGACCATTACGGCATCCTTTCGTACCATTACGCGCGCCGCCGCGCACACATTGCCGGCAAAGTTGCGGTGTTGACGCATCGCAAACATCCCGAATGGCTTGACATCGGCTTTTTGAATTACGGCGCGAAATCGCGGCTCGCCATTCAAGGCAAACGCTTTCTCGCGGAACAGGTCCTCGACCCGCTCTTGCTGACCGCCGATGCGAGGCAGTGGGATTTGCCCGTATTGGGACGCGCGTGCGGTTTTTGTTTGAGCATGCACCAATTGAGCAGTATGTTGGACACTGCGAAAGCGGAACATCTGTTGGCGTAGGCGCGCATGTCGTTACAACGCGTCTTGCTTGCGGTACATCACTATCCTCCGCGTCGCGTTGGCGGCGCGGAACTTTTGACGCAGCGGTTGGCGCGCTGGTTGACGCGGCATGGTGTACAAGTCCGCGTGGTCTGTGTGGAAAATGTGGAACGCGGCAGTGCAACAAAAATTCACGCGCGGGACGAAATGGATGGCGCGGTACAAGTGCAACGCCTTGACGTTACGTTTGCGCCCGAACAACGCTTGCCGTTGTGGTTCGATGAACCCGCGCTGCGTGAGCAATTCGCGTTGTTGTGCGCGGATTGGCGTCCCGACATCGTTCATCTCGTCAGCGGCTATTTGATGGGGACAGCTCCTCTCGACGCGGCGCGGTCTCACAACATTGCATCCGTCGTCACCCTCACCGATTTTTGGTTTCTGTGTCCTACGATTCAACTCTTGCGCGGCGACGGTTCCTTGTGCGCTGGACCCGAAGCGCTCGAATGCGCGCGCTGTTTGTACGATGAGCGCCGCGTTTTTCGAACGATTGACCGGCGCGCGCCGAACGTGATGCGCGCGTTTTGGAAAACGGCGAACGCGCAAACATGGCTCGGCGCGTCGTTGGGCTTGCCGCCGATATTGCATTCACTGCACGCGCGCCGCGACACCTTGATTCACGCGTTGAATCAAGCGGACGCCATTATTTCGCTTACGCGTTTCCTCGCCGATTTGCATATTGCGAACGGCGTCACGCGCGAAAAATTTTTTATCAAGCCGGATTGCATCGAGCCAACCGATTTTGACGCGGTAGAGTTTCGTCCGCCGCGCACGGATGAAATTCATTTTGGCTATCTCGGACAGATTACGCCCATCAAAGGTGTGGATGTTTTGTTGCGCGCATTTCTTGAGGTTGAGAAAAAGACAAACAAGCCGATTCGTTTGCACGTGTATGGCAACACGAATGCCGAGCCGTCCTATGCGCGCGCATTGCAGCACATTGCCGGAGACGCGTCGAACATTACCTTTCACGGCGCGTATGAGCATCGCCGCGCGCTCGCGTTAATGAACGAGATGAGTGTGATTGTTGTGCCGTCACTCTGGTACGAAAATTCGCCGCGCGTGATTTTTGAGGCGTTCGCGGCAAAACGTCCGGTGATTGGCACGCGCGTTGGCGGGATTGCGGAAGTGGTCCGGGACAAGGAAAACGGATTGTTGTTTGAGCGCGACAGTGTGCAGGATTTGGCGCGCGTGATGCTGCGCATCGTTCAGGAACCCGCGTTGTTACAAGACCTCGCGCAAAATATTCCCGCGCCGCGTACGTTGGACGAAGACATGCGCGATGTGCTACGCGTGTACGAAACTGTCATGCCGCGCGCCGCCGTAGAAACCCCTCGATGAATCCCTCAATCTATATTTTGGTCCTTACATTCAATCACTGGCAGGATACGCGTGCGTGTCTTGAATCGGTGTATGCGAGCGATGCTGCTAATGCGCGCGTCGTCATCATTGACAACGGTTCCGCTGACGAAACACTCGATGCGCTGCCGCGCGAATTTCCGCGCGCGCTTCTCATCCAAAATCCGGCGAATCTCGGCTATGCGGAAGGCAACAATGTTGGACTGCGTTTTGCATTGGAGCAGGGCGCCGAGTTTGCTGTCGTGCTGAACAACGATGTCACCGTCGCGCGGGATTGGCTCGCGCCGTTGGTGAACGCGGCAAGGCAAGAACCGCGCGGCGCGCTGTTTGGTCCGCTGGTATTTCATGCGAACGAACCGAACGTGATTCAATCGGCGGGAGGAATTTTGCCGCGCGATTGGCACGCGTATCATCGCGGCGCGAATGAAACGGACGCGGGACAGTTCGCTCAAATCGAGGCGGTGGATTGGTTGACGGGCTGTGCTGTGATGGCGCGTTGTGAGGCGTTGCGCGAATTTGGTTTGCTCGATGCGGCGTTTTACATGTACGGCGAAGATGTGGATTGGTGTGTGCGCGCGGCGCGCGCGGGGTACGGCGTTTTTTGTGTCCCGCCCTCGCGTGTGTGGCACAAGGGCGTTCAGCGAGAGTATTCGCCTTCGCCGTACATCACGTATTACAGCGCGCGCAATGAATTGCAGTTAATTCGAAAACATCGCGGCGGAGCCACCATACTACTGCGCGCATTCCTTCGCCATACGGGCACGGTGACAAGTTGGAGCGTACGGCCGCGTTGGCGGCATCAGCGGGCGCAGCGCGATGCGTTGGCGCGCGCGCTGCGCGATTTTTTGCGCGGCGTGTCCGGTCAAATTTCCTTTGTGTAAATTTCTGTGAACGTTCTTTACCTCGCCAGTTGGTTCCCCTACCCGCCCGACAACGGCTCACGTCAACGGACGTTTTATCTGCTGCGTGAACTCGCGCGCAAGCATCGCGTCACATTGTTTGCGCTGTACGATTCTGACCAAAATCCTGCGGACGCCGAGTTTTTGAAACCGATGTGCGCGCGTGTGATGACCCGGCCACGGCGCGTTTTTCGACCCACGCGTCTGCGCGCCATCCCGGCATTTTTTTCCGCGCGCCCGCGTTCGATTGTGGACACGTATGATGCGGAATTGGCGACGCGGCTTGCGCGCGAAACTCAAAACGAAACGTTCGATGTCATTCTGGCGGGGCAGCTCAGTCTGGCGGTGTATGCGGCAGCATTGAACCATCGCGCGAAAATTTTTGATGAGGTCGAAGTCGGGTTGTATGTGGACAAGTATGTGCAAAGTTTTGGGCTGACGCGGTGGCGGAACGCGTTAACATGGCAAAAGCTGGCGCGGTATTTGAAGCAATTGACCGCGCGCTTTGATGAATTGACAGTTGTTTCGGCAATGGAGCGCGACCATTTGAACACGTTGGGAATTGAAGCGAAACGCCTTTCGATTGTGCCGAATGGTGTGGAGTGCGCGTACGAGACTACGGAACCTGTCGCGCCGAAACCCTTCACTTTGGTTTACAACGGGGCACTGACCTATTCTGCAAATCTTGACGCGATGCGTTATTTTGTGCGCGACATTTTGCCGCAAATTCGCGCAGTAGAACCGCGCGCGCGCCTTGAAATCACCGGGCGCGCGCCCCAAGTTGCCCAAAATGAATTATCCGACGATAATGCCGTGTCGTTCACGGGCTATGTCGCCGATGTACGCCCTGTGGTGCGCGCCGCGGCCGTTTGTGTTGTGCCGTTGCGGCAGGGCGGCGGCACGCGCTTGAAAATTCTGGAGGCGATGGCGCTCGGCACGCCGGTGGTTTCGACGGCAAAGGGCATTGAAGGTTTGAACGTCCGCGACGGCGAACATTTGCTCGTCGCGAATACGCCGGACGAGTTTGCGCGCGCTACCTTTTTGCTTTTGCAGGATGATGAATTGCGAATGCGCTTGAGCGCGAATGCGCGTGTCCGGGTCTGTGCCGAGTACGATTGGCGCGTGATTGGCGAAATGATGGAACGCGTTTTACGGCGCGCGGTGGAGGATTCAAAATGATTGGTGAAACATTGCGACGGGTTGGCATAGACACTACCCCACTTTATCAATTCCAGTGGACGAAATGGATTTTGATTCTCGTCGCGCTCGGCGTCGCCGCGTATATCGGCTGGAACGCGCCGCGCACTTTTGTGCTGGGGCGAAACGGGTTCGAGTGGTTTCTCGTGCTGCTGCTGTTTGTAATTGCGATGGTCTTGGTTTTTGCGCGTCTTGAACTCGGAATCTTGGCCATTGTCATCACTTCGTTTTTTGTTCGCTTTACTCTGCCTACCGGCTCCAATACGCAAGTTCCCGCGAGCTTGCTGGTTTCCGGTTTTGTGGTGGGCGCCTGGCTGTTGTCAATGTTCTTGAAGCGGCAGGTGCGGCTCATGCCTGCCGGCTATGTGATGCCAGCGCTGATTTTCATGCTTATCAGCTTGTTGTCTGTGCCTTATAGTTGGTTATTGCTGCGCCCGGACCTGTTTGGACACGGCGGCGTAGGACGTTCAGGGTTGGGATTTTCTTTTGTTCAGATCGGCGGTGTAACGCTGATGATTTTGCTGCCGTTGGTGATGTTGATGGCGGCAAATGTGCTCAAGAGTGAAAAATGGTTTCACGTCCTTTTTGGAATTGTGATCGCGGTTGCGATTCCCGAACTCTTGATGCGGTTGGGCATTGCCAGCTTCAATTTTGCGGGGCTCGCCCTGCGGACGGGTGCGTCGTATGCTTTGTGGGTGGTCGCGATGTGTGTGGGACAGGCGTTTTTTAATTCATCGCTCAAAATTTGGCAGCGCGTGCCGCTGCTTGCGCTCAGCGCGATTTGGATTTATTACGGCGCCGAGTTGGGCGGAACGTGGTTTTCGGGGTGGATGCCCGCCGCCGTCGCGCTCATGTTTCTGGCATTCTTTCGCTCGCGCAAATTGTTTTTTCTATTGCTTTTTGTCGGACTGGCGATTTTCTCGCTGCGCATCGAGTACTATATTGCTCATATTTGGGACGACGCGATCCGGATGGACTCGAACCGCTTCGAGATTTGGCAAGTCATTATTTTTGACCTGACGCTGACTAAAACAAATTTTCTCTTTGGCGCGGGTCCCGCCGGGTATCTTCCGTTTTATGAACGGTACTATCCCGGCAATGCGTGGGTCTCGCACAACAATTATGTAGATATTTTTGCCGAAGTCGGACTCGTAGGGTTTAGCGTCTTTCTCTGGATGCTGTTTTCGATTTTCAAGACGGGCTTTGGACAGCGCAATGAAATGCCAACACCATTTTTGAAAGCGTTCAATTACAGCGTCCTTGCCGGTTTTGTCGGCACGCTCTTTGCAATGGGGCTCGGTGATTGGCATATTCCCTTTGTGTACAACATCGGTATTCCGGGTTTTGATTTTGCGGTCTATGGCTGGTTGCTGACCGGCGCGATGCTGGCGCTGCAATCTCTCAAACGCACTCCAACGGATGCACCACAATCTTGACGTTTTCCCCCGCGTGTCCATCGTGATTGTAAATTGGAATACGCGCGCGCTGCTCGGCGCGTGCCTCGATTCCGTCCGCGCAACACTGGGCAAGGTGTCCTATGAAATTATTGTTGTGGACAATGCTTCGACGGATGGTTCGCTCGAATGGCTGCGTGCAACACAACCCGATGTGGAATTGATTCCGAATCGCGAAAACGTGGGGTTCGCGCGCGCGAACAATCAAGCGCTCGAACGCTGTCGCGGCGAGTTCGCCCTGCTGCTCAACAGTGACGCGCAGCTGTTGGACAAAACGGTTGGACGATTGCTCGAGGTGATGGAACACGATGCGCGCGTGGCTGCCGCCGCGCCCAAGCTGCTCAACGCCGATGGTTCGTTTCAGGCCGGACCGAATGATGATTTGACCTTGAGCGGTGAAACATTGCTTGCGCTCGGCTTGGCGCGTTATTTTCGACAGGGACACTTTCCCGGCTATGGCGAGTCTGCCGCAAGCGGCGCCTACGCGTGGGTGGGTGGAACATGCTTGCTGCTGCGGCGCGCAGCATGGGAACACATCGGCTTGCTCGACACAAACTATTTCATGTACACCGAAGAAGCAGACTGGTGCTGGCGCGCGCGTCAAGCGGGCTGGACCATTTGGTATGAACCCGGCGCACGCGCGCTGCATCTCGGCGGTGGCAGCAGCCGCAACGCGCCCGCCCAGATGCGCGCCGCATTGTACAAAAGCAAGCTGGTTTTTTTTAACAAGCATCGCCCGCGCTGGCAAGCCCAAACCTTACGCGCCGTGTTCATGCTCACATCCTTTGTCAAAATCGTCGCGTACAATCTCGCCGCGCGTTTGCATCGAATGCGCGCGCCGCTGCTGCGTGAACGCGCGTCGAGTTTTCGATTGGTGTTGGACGCCGTGCGAACGATTGGTGCATGAACAACGCGGTGGATGTTTCTGTATTGATTGTGAATTGGAATGCGCGCGAGTTTTTGCGCCCATGTCTCGCTTCCTTGCAAATGCAAGGCGCGCCGCATAACGTTATCCTCGTGGACAATGCCTCGACAGATGGCAGCGTCGAAAGCGTACGCGCGAATTTTCCGAACGTGAATCTGATTGCCAGTGAAAAAAATTTGGGTTTTGCCGCGGGCAACAATCGCGCCGCGCAACATGCGCGCGGACGTTACTTGCTGCTGTTGAATCCCGACACCACTGTTCCGCCGGGCGCCCTTGCAAAGTTGGTTGCGTACGCCGACGCGCATCCGGAAATCGGCGCGCTGGGACCGCAGCTGCAGAATCCGGATGGCACGCCGCAGCGTTCGTGTTGGCGCGGTTTTCCCGGCTTGAGCATGGCGTTAACCGACGCGTTGTATTTATGGAAACTGCCGTGGCTGCCGTTCGCGCAGCGGTCGGAATATCGCGCGGAAGAATTGCAGGCGCCGCGCCATGTGGACCATTTGCTCGGCGCGTGCATGTTGATTCGCCGCGCAGCGTGGGAACAGGTGGGCGCGCTCGACGAAAATTATTTTTTGTTTCTTGAAGAGACCGATTGGTGTTTGCGCGCGCAGCGCGCGGGCTGGCAGATTGTTTATTTTCCCGACACACACATTGTTCATTTCGGGCAGCAGAGTATGCGGCAAGCGCCGAGCAAAAATATCCCGCAGTTTTATGCCAGCTATCTGCGTTTTTACCGCGCACAACACGGTGATAAAACGCTGCGCGCGTTTTTGTTGAAAGGCATCATTGCAGTGGCGTGTCTCATTCGAATCGGCATGTGGCGCGAGCGCGCGCGACGCGCGCGCGACGCGGCCGCGCGCGAAGTGGCGCGCGCGATGACCGTCGGGTATCGGCAGACCTTGAGTCAGTTGGGAACGCTGTGAACGTACAAATGGATTTAAAACAAAACGCGCGCCGTAGCGAGTGGCTGCTCTTTTTTTTGCTGGTGGTCTGCTTGGCATATTTTTTGCCGCGCTGGGCGGACTGGAATGTTAATTCGCGCATGGATTTGATTTTTGCGGTTGTTGACCAAAATACGTTGGCGATTGATGCGTATTATCAAAACACGGGCGATTATGCGTTTTATCAAGGACATTACTATAGTGACAAAGCGCCCGGCGCTTCGCTACTGGGCATTCCGTTTTACGCGGCGTTCAAAGCATTGGGCGGACGCGTCCTTGTGGAACGGCTCGCGGCGGGGCTTGCCAATTCCGCATTCGCGGTCACGTTGAATGCAGACGGGCGCGGGATGATTGGCGAGAGTTTGTATTTTTTTGCGGCGACGACGTTTGTCACGTTTTTTACGAGCGTAATTCCATCCGCGATGGCGGGCGTTTTGGTATATCGGCTCGCGCGCGAGTGGACGGGTGCGAGTCGGATTGCCATCGTTGTTGCATTGACGTACGGGCTTGCGACCCCCGCGTTCGCGTACGCAAACAATTTGTATGGGCATCAGTTGAGCGCGTTCTTGTTATTGAGCGCGTTTTATTTGGCATCTCGCGCGGCGCGTGGGATTCGCCCGATGTTGTATGCCGCGCTGACCGGACTCGCGCTCGGTGTTGGTCTCATTACCGAATATCCGACGGCGTTGATTGTTGCGGGGATTGGTTTGTACGCATTGCACAAATGGCGCAACATCAAGATGGTTGCGTTCGCGTGCCTCGCGGGCTTGCCGCCGCTGCTCTTGATGTTTGCGTACAATTACGCGATTTTTCAAACGCCCCTGCCCGTCGGCTATTTGTATTCGCCGCTCTACAGCGAATTGCATCACACGGGTCTCGTGAGTGTAACGTATCCGAAACCTGACGTAATTTTTCAACTGCTGTTTGGCGCGCAGCGCGGGCTTTTTTTGCTGTCGCCAATTCTGCTCGTTGCACTTGTGGGATTTTATTGGTTTGCGCGAGAACGCGCGCTGCGCGCGGAATTTTTTTTAACGCTGTGGGCAGTCACAAGTTTCTTGTTGTTTAACGGCTCATCGGCGATGTGGCAGGGCGGCTTTGCCGTCGGTCCGCGTTATCTTGTACCGATGCTGCCATTTCTTGTGCTGCCCCTCGCCTTTGTTTGGCAACACGCGCGCGCGACTTGGGTGCGCGCGGGCATCGCATCTGTGCTGGCGCTTTCTGTATGGTTGGTGTGGATAACAACCATCAGCGGACAGTTGTTTCCGCAGTATCAAAGTTTTCCACTCGTTCAATATTCGCTGCCCCGTTTTCTACAGGGTGACATTGCGCGCAATGTGGGAATGGTTTTCAACTTGAAGGGGTTCGCAAGTTTGTTGCCCTTGGCCATTTTAATCGGCGGGGGACTTGGATTCTTCAGATGGCAATCGCGTGCGGAAACCTCTGACGCGCAGCTGGCGCAACGCGAGACACGGACTGCGTTACGTTGACTTTATCCTTTGAACTGCAGGAGTGGGAATGATTTCGCCGATGGTCGCGCGCGCGGCGCGCGTAGGGTTGCTTTTTGTTTTGGTCACGAGCGGATGGCTGGTGATGATGTTTGCGCGCACGAGTTACGCGCAATCGGATACACTGCAATGGAGTCGCGCAATTCCCGTTTCCGGCGCGCTGGCTGGTTCGCGTTATCCTTCCATCGTCGCTGAAGACAACGGCAACGTCTTTTTGTTTTGGGGTTTCATCGAGCCGGGGACGCGCAGCACGATTTTCGTGAGCAAGTTTGACGGCGCGGCGTGGACCCGTCCCGTGGACATTTTGTTTGGCGGACCGCGCGTATTGGCGACTCTGGATGGGCGAGGCACGATACGCTTGATGTTTCAGTCCGGAGAAAACATCTCACTGCGCGATTCGAACATCCATGATGCAACATCCGTGCGCGGTTGGACCGGGGGAACGAACATTGATCGGGGGGGCGCGAACGTATTGGGCGACTATGCATTGGATGCTCAATCGAACATTTATTCGGTCTGGTTTCAAGGTATTCCGGATTGTAAAGAATGTTACAGCATCGCGTATGAAAAGGCAGGACAAGGGATTGACACCTCCCTGTCGTATCGCGTGCTTTCCGATTCGGAAACGCCGCCGCAGCGCCGTTTGCAATTGTTGCGGACGCTTTCGGAAACCATGTACGCAATGTGGGATGCTCCCGCGAACGACCCGAACAAGGTTGGAATCGAATTGACGCTCTCTGAAAATGGAGGCGAAACGTGGTTGGCAGAACCTCGCGCGCTGGCTTTTACCCAAGAGGATATTCGTCAGCCCTTGCTCATAGCCGACAAGAACGGCGCGCTCCTGCTGGTTTATAACTTTGGTGACAAGGACGAGGTGTTTTACAGTACTTCGACCGACCGGGGCACAACCTGGACAGAACCGACGCCAATTCCCGGATTGTTTTCGAGCAGAGAGAATGGAGAGGACAACTATTTTGCCGCCGCGACAGATAGCGCGGGTAACACGCATCTGATTGCGCCCGGACGCGCAGCCAAAACGCAAGTGGAATCCGGACTCTATCACGTGCAATGGGATGGGACCGCATGGAGCCGTGCGCAAGAAATGTATCGCGGCAACACCACTGTGGATTATCCGGCAATTGCCATCGGCAACGGCAACCGCTTGCATGTTTCGTTTGCAACAAGTGACCGCAACCCGGTCGGGGGCAGCGCGGACAGAACGTTTCAAGTGTGGTACACCACCGCGCAAACGCAAGCGCCCGCACAAACGCGCGTGCCGCTTCCGACATTTACGCCTGTCCCGACCTCAACACCGCAGCCGGAACCGACAAGCACGGCATCGCCCACATCCACTCCGACACCGCTGCCACTTGACCCGCAAGTTACGGCACCGGTCACCGGCGCAGTGAATACGCAAGAACCAATCGTCATCGCGATTGGCGTCGTCATTTTGGTTTTGGTTATCGTCATTGGCGTCAACACACTGCTTCGCCGTCGGTCATGAACATTCTGTTCTTGTCTAATGTTCTGCCCTATCCTCTTGACGCGGGTCCAAAAGTACGCAGCTATTATGTCCTGCGTTATCTTGCGCAAAACCATCGCGTAACCCTTGTGACGTTTACGCGCAACGCCGATTCGGCGGACGCGATTCGACATCTCGAATCGTTTTGCCACGCGGTGCATGGCGTACCCATTCGCCGTTCGCGTTTGCAAGATGCGATTCATCTCGCGCGCAGTTTTGTAACGGCGCGTCCGTTTTTGATATTGCGCGATGATTTGCGCGCGATGGATGAAAAAATTCGCGCTGTGGCGCAAACGAACGCGTTTGATACTGTCCACGCCGACCAACTCTCGACCGCGCATTATGCGCTGCGCGTGAAAAATGTGCGCCGCGTGCTCGACCAACACAACGCGGTCTGGACAATTACCCGGCGGCTCGCGGGGCAACAAACGTCCCGCGTGCAACGCAATCTGCTCGAGCGCGAGGCGCGCTTGGTGCGCGAGTACGAAGCCGTCACCTGCGCCCAGTTCGACCACGTTGTCACGGTGACGGACGAAGACAAATGCGCGCTGACCTTTCCCGAACATCCACCGCGCTCACCGATTCCCACGATTCCGATTTGCATTGACCCGCAGGAAACAACCCCCATCGCATTCAATCCCACCGCGCGCGATGTGATTTGCATCGGCGGCATGTTTTATCCGCCGAACGTGGATGGCGTGATGTGGTTCGCGCGCCAGGTGTTGCCGCGCGTGTGGGAACAATCGCCCGCGACAAAATTTTTCATTGTCGGCGCGCGTCCCGCAGCTGTGCTGCGCGCGCTCGCACAAAACGAACCGCGCCTCGTCGTCACCGACTATGTAAGGGATACGAGCGTTTATTTGCAGCAAGCCGCCGCTTTCGTCGTGCCCTTGCGCGCGGGCGGCGGAATGCGCGTGAAAATTTTGGACGCCTGGGCGCGCGGCGTGCCGATGGTTTCTACGACGATCGGCGCCGAAGGCATTGAATATCAAGGCAATGAAAATATCCTCATTGCCGATTCGCCGGATAATTTTGCAAAGGCGGTTCTGCATTTGATTCAAGACCGCGCGTTTGCGGAAACGCTCGCGCGAAATGGGCGTGGGTGGGTTCATGCGAAATACGCGTGGCGTCAAGTGTACCGCGCGTGGGATACTGTCTATCCTTGAGTTGACGAAACCTTCCATTAAGATATACTCGTTTTGTGCACAGTACTCGAGTACTGTATCATGCGCGACGGAGAAACGCGGTTGCGATTGCTTTATCTAGTGCCATATGCGCCAACACCGATTCGCACGCGTCCCTACCATCTTTTACGCGAATTCATCCGCGCGGGACATACCGTCACCCTGGCAAGCCTCTATGCAGAGGAAAATGAATACGGAGCGTTAGCGCAGTGGCGCGCCGCAGGCGTCGAAACGCTTGCGGCGCACTTGTCTCGCCCGCGCGCGATGACGAATGTGCTGCGCGGTGCATTTACCACCGCACCGTTGCAAGCGGCGTATTGCTGGCAGCCCGCCTTGATGCAAACTGTTTTGCAGGCATTGGAGCAAAGCACGTTTGACGCGATTCAGGTTGAACATTTACGTGGCGCGTGGTATGGCTTGCACATTCAAGAATTTTTTAAAAAACAACATTGGCAAATCCCTGTAATTTGGGACAGCGTGGATTGCATCACCCACTTGTTTGAACAAGCAAGCCGCGCGAGCACAAAACGTGCGAGTCGCTTGATGTCGCGCGTCGAGCTTGGACGCACACGTGCGTACGAAAAAAAATTGGCGCGCGCGTTCGCGCGAACGACGGTGGTTTCCACGCGCGAACGCGACGCGTTTTGCGAAATTTTGGAAGGGGACTGCGAACGTGTGACCGTGGTGCCGAATGGTGTGGATGTCGAATTTTTCACTCCCCCCTCGTCTCCGCGCGATGCGGCGACGATTTTGTTTTCTGGTAAAATGAGTTATCACGCGAACGTAACGGCGGCATTTTATTTGCTCGATGAAATCATGCCGCAGGTGTGGGAGCTTATGCCGCACGCGCGTGTTGAAATCGTTGGACAAAATCCGCCGTCTGTTTTACAGCGGCGCGCGAATGAACGCGTTTCGGTTCTCGGTTACGTTCCCGATATGCGCCCGTACTTGCACCGCGCAACAGTCGCGTGCGCGCCGATTCGCTATGGCGCAGGCACACAAAACAAAGTGTTGGAAGCGATGGCGTGCGGCACAGCTGTGGTTGCCACCCCACAAGCGATTGCGGCGTTGGACGCCCAGTCCGAACGCGATGTGTTGGTTGGCACGGACCCGGCAAACCTCGCCGCGCAACTGGTGCGCGTCCTCACCGACGGACTGCTCCGGTCGCGCTTGGAGCAGCGCGGCAGACAGTACGTGGAACAAAATCATTTATGGCAGCGGAGCGCCAACTTGCTGACAAACGTTTACGAGCAGGCACGTCGAGACGCCACGCGGGCAGGGAGAGTTTGAGCGGAATGTCCACCATCAATGTTGAACGAATTGCTACGAGTACACAATCTGCGACGCGCCGTTCCCAACAACGCATTTATCTTGCCGCTTTGATTGTTGGAGACGCATTGACGATTGCGCTGGCGTTCACGCTCTCGTACGCTGTGCGTTTTGAATTGCCCATTTCGTTTTTTGAAGACAGCAGTCTGCCCGAACGCCTCCCCAATTTTTGGATCTTGTTCTTGATTCCACCGTTCTTGCTCGTCCTCTCGCTCTTTCAGCTCTATGACACGCAATACCTGCTTGGGGGAATGCACGAATACTCGCGTGTGCTGAACGCAACCTCCGTCATCGTCACGTTCGTAATTGTTCTCTCGTTTCTCTTTCCCTTGCTGCGCGTCTCGCGCGGTTTCCTTGCCGTCAGTTGGATTATTGTTACCGCGCTGCTTTTGTTGGAACGTTTTGCCCTGCGGCATCTCGTCTATCGCTTGCGCCGTCATGGTTTCCTCACACGGCGCACACTGATTGTCGGCGCGGACGAAGACGCGCGCCATATCGCAGAGCAATTGTTGGCAACGCCGACGTGCGGCGCGGAATTGCTCGGCTTTGTCGCGAACGACCACCCGGTCGGCACACCCCTCACGCGCAATCTCACCGTGGTCGGTACGCTTGAACGTTTGCCCGCACTGGTTGAACGGTTGGGCGTAGAAGAGCTGATCCTTTCAACCGAAGGACTGCATCGCTCGGAAACAATACGCGTGTTTCAAAACTATGCGTATAACGAAGATATCGCAGTCCGTTTTTTGCCGGGGCTATTTGAAATTTTTGCGACGGGCGTGCAGGTTAAAGAAATCGGTTCCGTGCCGCTTGTTAGTATGAATCGCGTGCGGTTGAACCCGTGGGAGTCGGCGTTCAAAACACTTGTGGATTATAGCGCGGCAGTTGTTTTGTTAATTTTGCTGTCGCCCATTTTTATCGCGCTCGCGCTGATGATTAAATCGGATTCGCCGGGTCCGGTCTTTCATCGGCGGCGCGTGGTGGGACGCGGCGGGCAGCCCTTTGACGCGTTCAAGTTCCGCACGATGCGAATTGACGGGGATGCGATTCTGGCGCAGTATCCCGAATTGCAAGCCGAGCTCAAACAAAATCACAAATTGAAACATGACCCGCGCGTGACGCGCGTCGGGCAAATTCTGCGTCACACTTCGCTCGACGAATTACCGCAGCTGTTCAACATTTTGTTGGGACAAATGAGCCTGGTCGGTCCGCGTATGATTACGCTTGAAGAAATGGACAAGTATGGCAAGTGGCGCTGGAATTTGCTGACGGTCAAACCGGGCATTACGGGGTTATGGCAAATCAGTGGACGCAGTGATGTGACGTACGAGGAGCGCGTTCGCCTTGACATGTACTATATTCGCAACTATACATTGTGGCTCGACTTGCAGATTCTCTGGCGCACCGCGCCGGCCGTTCTGAGACGGCAAGGCGCATATTGAACACGCCGCGCATCGCACTTTTGCGCCTTAATCGTTTTCGCGTATAATTTGGCGCGTTGCCTGCACATAACGCAGCAGGCACATCGTGCAAGGAGCTTGGATGGAATTACGACAGTACTTGAAGGTCTTCAAGAAATGGCTCTGGCTGATTGCGCTCGTGGCAGTTGTGGCAGGCGGCGCAAGTTATTATGCAACAAGCCAGTTGCCGCGCTTGTATCAATCCACTGCCAAAGTCATGGTCGGTGAAAGTTACCAAAAGCCGAATGCCACCGCCGGAGACATTGCCACCGGCTCGATCCTCGCCGAAACTTACATTCAACTCGTCGAAACCACCGCCGTGCTGCGCGGTGTCAAAGAACAGCTTGGACTCTCCGCCAGTGTTGGCGAGCTGCGTAATGCCGTCAGCGCCAGCGCTATCCAGCGCACGCAATTCCTCGAAGTGCGCGCGACCGATACGGAGCCCAAGCGCGCCGCATTGATTGCAAATGCTGTCGCAGAACAGTTGAAACTGTTGGGTCCCGCGTCTTCCAACGAGACCATTCAAAAGCAGCGCGAGTTTGTCACGGAACAAATTCAGGACCTCGAAGCCAAAATTGAAAAATCGGAAACCGAAATCGCGCAGCTCGAAGAAGCACTCAAGGCGACAACCAGCGTGCGCGAAGCCGCGGAGAAGCGCGCCGATGTTGACCGCCTGCGCGGACAAATCGCCACGTATCAACAAAACTACACCCAATTCATCAATTTCCTTGCGCCTTCTTCACCGAACACCCTTTCGATTCTTGAACCCGCCGAACCGCCGAATCAACCGTTTTCGCCGAACCTGCCGCTCAATGTCGGTCTCGCGGTTGCCATCGGCATTATTCTCGCCACGGCGGTGGTCTTTTTGATAGAGTATCTCGATGATACCGTCAAGACCAAAGATGATGTCATGCGCGTTCTGAACGCCTCCACGCTTGGGGAAATTGGACTCTTGAAAAACCGCAGTGACAAATTGATTGCCGCCATCGAGCCGCGTTCGGCAAACGCGGAAGCGTACCGCATGTTGCGGACAAATATCAGTTTCTCTTCCGTTGACCAGGCCATTCGAATGATTCTTGTGACGAGCGCGAGTCCCAGCGAAGGCAAAAGCATTACAGCTGCCAATCTCGCGGTGACGATGGCACAAGCAGGCTATCGAACTGTGGTGCTTGACTGTGACCTGCGCAAACCGACACAACACAAAGTGTTTGGGATTTCCAACGACGTCGGACTGACGAATGCGTTGCTGTCGCACGCGAATCTGACGAGTTTCATGCGCCCAACACGCGTAGAAAATTTGCGCGTGCTGACGACAGGTCCGTTGCCGCCGAACCCGGCAGAATTGCTCGGCTCGCGCAGCATGAGCGACTTGCTGACGATGATGCAAAATGATACGGACGTGATTGTGATTGACAGTCCGCCGGTCCTTGCTGTCGCCGATGCAGCGATTCTTTCGCGCACGGCAGACGGGGTGCTGCTTGTGGTGGACAGTGGCAAGACGAAACGTGAATCCGCTCTGCGTGCCAAAGAAGCTCTCGAAAAAGCGGGCGCGCGTTTGTTGGGCATTGTTCTGAATCGTCTGCCCAGTGGTTCGAGCTATTATTCCTACAATAGCAAATATTACTCGAACGCGAGTGACACTGCCTCCGCTCGCTCGACAGCCGTTTCGTCGAGCTCCAGCTAGACTTGGCCCTCACGCGCGAGTATTGGCACGTACTTTTTTGCCGATGCGCATTTGCATCGGCAAAATTTTGTCTCTATCCGTGTATTGAGCGATGCGAATTTTTTAAGGATAAAAGATTGAATGGATGAATTGAGCTACAAGTCGGGTGAATCGCAAAACGAATCCATGAGCGCACGTTCCGATTCTCCAAACCAATCGAATGGGGAATCCTCTTCCGCGCACACAAACGTAGCCCGCGCTATTACATCCAAGCGCATCGTCATTCCGTCCAGCGCAAGGCGCGGCGGGAGACCGGCTGTCCCCGCCCCTATGCCTGTCACCGAGCCGGAGGAGCCGCTCTCGCCGAACGGCGAAACGCCGACTGCCGCCGAATCCGGCGAAACTCTTTCGCATTCCGCGCCAAGCCAAACGCCGGAAGCCCTTACTGCGGAAACACCGCTAGAAGTCGTAGGGGAAACCCCAACGGAACCGGAGATTCGACCCGCCCTTCCGGTGTTTGCTCCGGTACAACCGGCCCACGTTGTGCCATCTCAACCGGCAGCTCCACCTCAACCTCCGACAGTTGCAAGAACGGCAGCACTACCTTACACGCCGGACGCCGCAACATTCGCACCCGTCGTTGAGCAAACCAAGAATCGGCGCGGACTCGAAACTGCGTTGTGGGCGATGGCAGGACTTTTGTTGATCGCCGCCGTGATTGCGGTTGTAATCCTTGTCTTTCCGAATCTCTTGCCGTTCGGGACAACGCCGTCTGCGCTGGCTACACCAACACAAATCGCCGTTGTAGAGTCAACCCCAATTCCCGGAGCAACCTCGACGGTGCTTCCGACAGCCGTGCCAACAACTGCGCCAATTGCGCCGACCTCCGCGCCTTTGATTATTCCCACACCGCCGGCGGACGGACAGCAACTTTCGATTGTGTCGGACGCCGCCCTCACGGGCTGGTTCGCTTCGGGTGAAGACAAGCCGCATTATGGCGACGAGAATTTGCACGCCGGAACCTTTCAAGGAAAAAACCTTGCAAGTGTGGTGCAGTTCAATCTGCGAAATTTGCCGCAGGACACCAAAATCCTTTTCGCTGCGATTGAATTGACCGGACGCGATGCAACGCGTTTGAGCGACAGTGGTGATTGGCAGCTCGACCTCGTTGAAAATTCGTTGACTACAGATTGGTTCCATGCCACCCCCGAACAAATCGCGTCTGCCAAATCCCTGGGTTCCATTGGCGACCCGCTCAGGGCTTCCGAACTCGGCGTTGGACGGCTGAACCGCTTTATTTTGACCCAGGACGAGTTGCAGCTGCTTGAGCAGCAATTCAAGAATGGCAACGCGGTCTTTCGCTTGCGTGGTCCGTCGAGCAGTCAAGACAATTTGTTCACATGGGAATCCGGTGTGAACGGACCTGCCATCAACGCGCCAACCCTTCACATGGTGTACGTCCCGGGAACCTATGTTGTCATCACCAACACGCCTGCACCGACAAACGTGTTGACCGCCGCCGCGCATGTCGTGCGCGGAACCGACCAGGCAAAACGCCACGGCACGCCAACGCCCTTCCCGCCCGGTGTTGCAACCGCAACGCCCGGTGGAGAGGTGATTGTTGTCGCCGCCGAGACGGCAATTCCACAGAATCAAGAGACGGCAATTGCGCAGGCGCAAATTGCCACCGCCTTTGCACGCACCACCGGAACCTATACGCCGACTCCGCCAAGCTTGGTCATCCAATTCCCAACGCACACGCCTGTCGTCATTGACCCCGGCAGACTTTCGACGGCAACCCCCGTTCCGCCCGACGCTGACCTTGCGCTCATTCCGATTGACTATGAGCGATGCCGCTGCAAGGGACGCATCATCTTGCTCTCAACACGCTATGGTGGCGAAAAAGGCAGCCCGATTATGATTGAACCGGACGGAACGGCATTGGGAAAACTTTCCGGTGATTTCTATTACAAGCTCGCGCTGGCGCGCGAACCCTACTCGCCGGACCGCACCAAGCGTTTGATTTATCCGAACAATTCAAATGGCGTGCAGCAAGTCGGATACGAAGATATTGCGACGGGCGAAATTACGTTCTTGACCAATTTCTCGAAAGGGATCGCGTACGATGCCTCGTGGGCGCCCGACGGCAGTGCCATCGCGTTTGTGGCAACCGAACGCGGCAACACCGACGAGATTTATGTGTACGATTTCGGTACCCAACAAATCACCCGTTTGACCACCGCACCCGAAGGTCTCTTGCCGCTGAGTAAGAATCCGTCCTGGTCTCCTGACAGCCAGCAGATTGTCTTTTGGTCAAGTCGTGATGGGCATCCACAAATTTGGATTATGAATCGTGACGGTTCCAATTTGCATAACATAAGCAATAACGACTTTACGGAAACAGTCCCCGTCTGGGTCAAATAAAACGGCACCACCCCAATCGACCAAAAAGTTTTCACACAGAGCTGCTTTCACAACCCGGCATGTTTCAAACTCAAAAAGAACGAGCGTGCCGGGTGGTTCACCGGGCAGCTCTGTATCATCGGGTGAACACAACCCGCTCACGCCCCAAAAACTGACCACTCTTGACCGCTCCTTCAGCGCGCCTCAAGATGCGTCAGTTTTGATGTCCCATGCCAAAACTGATTGATTTACTCGACCAGTATCTTTTTTCCGATGCGCCCGGACTGCAGGCACGCGCCGCGCTTCGCCGCGCGTGGGAGCTCACCACCGGCAGTTCGTGGCAAGATTTGTATTTGGCGTCATTGGACGATGCCCTCACCGAGGAATTGCCTCATCTTTCCGCGTATTCGGGACGCAATACACAGCGCCCCACAGGCGTCGAGCTGGTCTCTGTCCTGAACGCCGATTTGGGCGATGCTGCCAACACACTGCAATTTCTGGAACAAGGCAGTCGCGCCTTTCTCACCGAACTTGCGCGCGCGATGCAAGGACAGCGGCTCATCACCATCAATCGCCATAACCTGTTCACCGACGAATATCGCCAAATTCTTTTGAATCTGTTTGACCACGCGCACATCCGATTCAAATCCCTCCTCACGCGCAGCGAACCCGAATTTAGCGCGGCGCTCGCATCAGCTGCGGCATACGACACCATTCTTTTGCAAAGCATCGAAACATTTCTCCAGCGTCAATTTGGGGTTTCACTGACCTCACTCGCTTCGCACCAAACAAACCCGTCAAGCGAGACATTCACCCCAGCAGAAAACGTAACGGAAACTTTTTCGGTTCAACCACCGGCTGAAACTTCTGATGCGCTCGCGGAACCCGAGCCCACAGAAATTTTCCCGGTCATTCCTCCCGCGGCAATTTCAGAAACACCGTCCGCCGAAATGGAATCGCAGAGTGATGAACCCGTAGCGCAAGCGTCACCGGAAGCAGCGGAAATCACCGCAACAGAAATCATCTCCGACCCCCTGACTCCAAATCTCGAAAACGAACCTGCTCCGGAAACACCCGCGCCAACGTTTCCGACCGACTCGATTCCCGAAATGGATTCCACTTTTACCGCGCCGGAAATTCAAGAAGCGGTTCCAGCGAACGAAACAAACGTGCCGCCCGCGCCGCCTACCGCGCCTCTCGTAACGTCCGGCGAAGCGCAACCTCTGCGCGCCGCGCCGAACCGTTTGCGTGTTCTCCTCGCGACCCCGCCGGATGTCCAAACCGAACGCCGCTTGCTCACCGAACTCGTGCGCGAACTCGACACGCGTTCCCGCGCCCGCTTTGGTCTCGAACTCACCCTCGTTACCCCATCCGCTGGCGACGAGATTGCACAAGCAAGCGGACAATCCGCCGTCGAACTCGCCGACATTTTCATTGGCGTGGTGTGGCTGCAATTTGGCAAAAGCGCGTACGAAGCCGATGCGAACGGCACGCAATTTTTTGCCGGTACGCAAACCGATTTCGCGCTCGCCTTGCAGCAAGGCAGTGTGCGCGATGAGGGCTGGCTGCGTACCGTCATTTATCGCTCCATTCGACCGCCGCTCGACCTCTTGCACCTCGACGTGAGTGAGTACGCGCGCGTCCAACAATTTTTTGAACGCGCCGGCGCGTACGCGGGCGACGACCTGATTCGTGTTTACGCCGACGCGTCCGAATTAATCAACGACGCGCGCGCGCGGCTCGACGCGTGGATTTACAATTACGCGGGCGACCTTGCGAATGCGTTGAGCGAGTACGGAAAAAATTCCGCCGCGAGTGGACAGCCCGCCGCCGCGCTCGACGATTTCGACCAAGCCATCGCGCTCTATCGCGAACTCGACCGCCCCGAACAAGAACTCGCGCTCTGGCTCGCAGTAGGCGCATTGCGCCAACAACTGCGTCG
The DNA here is from genome assembly GCA_937870825.1 of uncultured Chloroflexota bacterium. GTDB lineage: Bacteria > Chloroflexota > Anaerolineae > UBA4142 > SHND01 > SHND01. Next base: position 59,631 of record CALMZO010000151.1, read on the forward strand.
CCCTGACGCCGGTGAAGCGTACGAGACCGCGCTGCGCCTCGCGCGGCGTGTCGAAAACGACCAAGCCGCCGTGCAAGCATTGCGCGCGCTTGGTGGAATTTCTGCCGCATCGGGAGAATGGTCACGCGCACTCGAACACTATCAGGACGCGCGCACCTATTTGCAGACCACCGACCTCGCGTATCCCGAACTCGTCGGCGAACAAATCACCGCGCATCAAGCATTGGGCGATGCTGCCCATGCACACGGCGATTACGCCGCCGCGTCCGACGCGTACAACCAGGCGCTGTCACTCGCACAAGCCATTAACGACACCCCGCGCATCGCGGCATTGTGGAACACTCTCGGCGCGCTTGCAGCGCATCAAAACCACTGGGCTGACGCCGTTACCGCGTACGACAACGCGCTCTCGTTCTGGAATAGCCCGCGCGACCACGAACTCCGCCGCGCCGCGTTCGACGCACAGGCAAACGCGTACGCGCAAATTGCGGAACACGCGCGGACACAAAACGACGATGCCGCTGCCGAACACGCGTATCAATCTGCCCTGCGCGCAAACGCACAAGGCAGTGCGGCACGCGCGCCGCGCATCGAATGGTTCCGCGCGCTCGGTTTGCTCGCCCACGCGCGCAAGGATGCCGCGCGCGAAATCGAAGCGTACGACCAGGCACTGGCGCTCCTCGATTCTCCTCAAGACGCGGATGCGCGCCGCGAACTCTTGGCACAGCAAGCCCTTGCGTATCAAGCGCTCGGCGCGGCGCGTGTGCACGCGCAAGAATGGGATGCCGCTGTCAGCGCGTATCGCGACGCGCTCGCGCTGTACCAAGAGCTCGCCGCGCGCAGCGAACAGGGCGCCGCGCTCGAACGTCTCGGCAGCATCGCGCTCGCGCGCGGCGAATGGCAAGAGGCAAATGCCTATTTGACCCAAGCGCTGCTCCGTCTCGATGCCCCTGAAACTTCCGGCCTGCGCGCGAACGCACTGCGCGCGCAGGCAACTGCCCTCTCCCACATCGGAGACGCGCAGCGCGCCGCGCAAGAATGGGCGCAAGCCGAAATCGCGTACGTTCAGGCGCGCGGCAATTTGGAACAACTCGCGCAGAGTGATGACACGGGCGGCCTCTTGTATCGTCTCGGTCTCGTCATGCTTGCACAATCGCGCTTGCCCGAAGCACTCGCGTACTTTCAACAAGCGCGCGCGCGTCTCGATTCCGAAACCCACGACGACTTGCGCCATCAATCGCTGCGCGCCGAAGTGGACGCGCTCGGCCGCTTTGCGGAAATGTATCGCGGCGCGGGCGATTTTCAGTCCGCCCACGCCCAGTACCGCCAACAGCTCGAACTCGCGCAGGAATTGCAAGATGACACTCTCGAAGCCAACGCGTTTCATTCGCTCGGTCTGGTTGCCGCCGACCAAAACGAATGGGACAACGCGGTGGACCTGTACGACCAAGCCCTCGCGCGCGCAGCCCAAAACGAAACGCGCAACCTGATTCAACATCACCAACTCGCCGCGTACGACAAGATTGGCGAACGCGAACGCGCCGCGCGCCGCTTGCCCCAAGCGGAACTCGCGTATCGTTCTGCCCTCACGCTCGCAGAAACTTTGGGCGAACGCGAACAAGAAGCCGATTTGCTGTACACCCTCGGTCTCCTTGCCATCGAAAACGAAAATTGGGATGAAGCGTTGTTGAATCTTCGCCGCGCGCTTGGTATCTACAATTTAATGCCGGTCGCGCCATTGAAACCGCAAGCGATTTGGAATATCGGACGCGCCCAGCGCGGACAAAAACGCGCGCAATTGAACACCGCGCTCGCAAGCGCCCAAGCCGCGCGCGAGGGCGGCGCACGGCTCAACGCGAAAACCGATTTAGAGACCGCGCTCCAATTGGCGCGTGACCTCGCCGACACACGCACCGAAGGCATCATCCTCGCAGAACTGGGCGACATCGCGAGCGCCGAACAAAACTGGGACGCCGCGGTCGAGGCGTACAGCACCGCGTCCCCGAAATTGGAGAACGAACCCGAACGCCGCACCAAACTCTTGCGCACGCATCTTGACGCGCTCCTACGGCGAAGCATCGCCAAACGTGAGGCGCGCCAATGGTCTGCCGCCGATGCCGATATGTTTGTCGCGCTTGACCTCGCACGCGAATTGAACGACGCAGGCGCGCAAGGCGAATTGATTTATCAGCGCGGTCTCGTCGCGGCGGGGCAAGCGCGTTGGAACGAAGCGATTGACCTTTACTCGGATGCGTTGAATCGCGTGGACGCGTCGAGTCCACGGCGTGCCGACGTGGAACGCGCGCAAGCGGAAGCGTACCGGGCACTGGGCAAAGCCGAACACGACGCCCAAAATTGGGAAGGCGCGGAATCGGCATACACGCAAGCGCTCGCCTTGCAGCGCGGTCTGCGCGACTCCCAAGCACAAGCGACGCTTCTCGCCGCATTAGGCGATGTCGCGACGCGTCAAGCGCGTTGGAGCGACGCGGTGGAATGTTTGACGCAGGCACGCGAACTTGCCGCCGCCGATTCGTTGCAAACGCTCGACGCCGATATTGACCTCGCGACGCGCGCGCTCAAACGCGAACAACAAGCCGAAGCCGAACGGCAAGGCGATGCGAAACGCGCCTCACGCGATTTTGAAACTGCCCGGGCGGAATATGCGCGCGCGTTGGCATTCGCCGACGAATTGCAGGACCAAACCTCGCGCGCCGAATTGCATGCCAAACTCGGTTTCGTTGCCACGGAACGCGGCGAGTTTCACAACGCAGTCGAACACTATCGCGTCGCAGCCGGTTTGTATGATGCTCCCGAAAATGTACAGCAGCGCGCCGCACTGATTGCACTCCAGGCGGAAGCGCTCCGGGAACTTGGCAATCAAGCAGGCGCCGCAGGCGCGTGGCAGGCCGCGCTCGAAAAGTATTCGCAAGCCATCGCGCTTCTCGACGCGCCCGCGCAAGCCGACTCGCGCAACGCGATTGTGCAATTGCAAGCGGTCACACTCGAAAATCTGGGCGACGAAGCGCGCGCCAATGAGAATCGGAGCGCCGCCCTCGATTTTTATCGCCGCGCGGCGGGTCTGTTCGCGCTCACCAACGCGCTCGACAATCAACGCGTCGTGTGGCGGCGCGAAGCAGAAATTCTCGCCGACTTGGCGCGTGACGCGCACGCCGCCCAAGATTTTGACCTCGCACAAAAACAGTACGCGCACGCCGTCGAACGCGCGAGTGAGGCACAAGCATTGGACCAACTGCGCGAACTGCGCGCCGCGCAAATGCGCGTCTTGCGTGACACGGCGGATGTTGCCGCCGACGCGCAAAATTTCAACACGGCGCGTCGTTCGTACCGGCAGGCGTTGGCGATTGCGGACGAGCTGGATGAGCGCAGCGCACAAGCCGAACTCTACTTGCGGCTCGGACAACTTGCCGCGCGGCAAAATGATTTACAGTCCGCGCTCCTCTCGTTCCAGTATGCGCTCGAACGCGCCGACAGCGCGCCGACATTGCGCGAAACAATTCTGCGCGAACAATTGATCGCGTACCAGCAGCTCGGCACCATACAGCGCATCGCGGGCGATTTGGCTGCCGCCGAATCGAGTTATGCGCGCGCCTATGCCAACGCCGAAACCCTTGACGATGCCGCCCACGCGAGCGAACTCGCGTTTCTCTTGGGTATGTTGTCCGCCGACCAGAATGCTTGGGAATCCGCCCTCGGCTATTACCAACGCGCGCTCGATGCGATGGACGCGTCCGCGCCACAGCGCGCCGATGTGAAATCGTACCAAGCGTACGCGTTCCAACAACTCGGCGATGCACAGCGCGCAAGCGGACAATACGACGCGGCTGCAAGTTCCTACGCGTCCGCGCAGAACGCCGCGAACGAAATCGGCGACACCGCGCGTCGCGGGCAGCTCGTGTATCGTCTCGGCTTGCTGCAAGCCGCGCACGGAAATTGGGAACAAGCGCTGGCAGAGTATCAACGCGCCGAACCCGCCCTCGCGGACGCGCAAGAGGAATCCCTCGCGGAATTGCAGCGCGATGCCGCGTTCGCCACACGCGCATTTCAACGTCAGCAACTTGACGCACAACTCGAACGGGCGCAAAACGCGCAGCAAGCGGGGCAGTGGGATGATGCGGTAACATCCTACCGTTCTGCGTACGCGTTGGCACAAGCGTTAGGAGACGTGAGCGCGATGGATGCGCTGCGACATAGTCTGGTTGACGTGTACGCCGCCAAAGCAAACACACTGCGCGCGCAGGAACAATGGGCTGAAGCGAACGACGCCTACCGTGCAAGTTTGCAACTCGCGCGCGAATTTGAATTGACCCAGGACGCCGCGCAGCGTGAACAAGACCTCCTTGCCCTCGCCGCCGCGCGCACGAACGCCGCGCTTGCCGTCGACGACTTGGCGAATGCAACATCCGCCGCGCAGACCCAACTTGAAATCGCGCAAGAATTTCAACAGCCCGACGCGCAAGCCGACGCGTTGTACACACTCGGCACACTTGCAACAAAACAAAACGATTGGGCGCGCGCCAAAATACACTTGGAGCAGGCGCGTCCGTTCTTTGTCAGCGCGGAACGCGGGCAAGCTTTGGTAGAGCTTGACGCGGCGCTGACGCACACAAACTACATTCTCGCGCGTCTTGCGGAATTGCAAGCGTTCACCGAACAAGCGCACGTCTTGCGCGCCGAACACGATTGGACAGCAGCCGGCGCGACGTATCGCACTGCGCTCGCGAGCGCGCAAGAACTAAACAACCTTTCCGAAATCAATGCGCGCCGCGCCGACCTCGTCGCGCTTGCCGCAGAAAAAACGCGCGTCATTCAAGAGACGCAGAATGCCGCCGAAATCGAACGCGCGGCACAAGAACAGTTTGCGGTCGCCACAGAATTCGAGGACGCAAACGCGCAAGCCGACGCGCTGGTCGTACTGGGCACGCTTGCAGCACAACACGCAGCACATTGGGACGAAGCGAAACACTATTTCGAACGCGCCAAGTCACTGTTCACACCGGAGCGCGACGCCGAACGTGAACGCGTAACCGTACAGCTCGCGCACATCGACGAGGTTCTGGAACGCCAAGCCCGCTTGTCCGAAACACTCATTCGCGCGATCCGCGCCCAGGACAGCGGCAACGAGGAGGGTGCGACGGCAGACTATCGCGCCGCCCTCGAACTCGCCCGGAGACTGAATGACGAGGCATCTGCCTCACGCATTCGTGCGGCACTGGTGAGTATTGCGTCCGCGCGCACCCAATTGCTCGCGGCGCAGTCGCCGCAGGACGTCGCGTTGCTTGACGCCGCGGCACGCACGCAGTTTGACGTTGCCACAGAATTCGACGACGTGGCCGCGCAAGCCAATGCGCTCATCCATCTTGGTGATGTCGCCGTGTCGCGTAACGAGTGGCAGCAAGCCCACGACAATTACATCCGCGCCCGAGCATTGTCTCTCACCAAAAAGGAATCGGCCGACGACGCCGCGCGTGCGGCGTTGGCGCAAGAGCGCGAAATGAACATGTGGACGCGCCTCGCGGAGAATCTAGTCGCGCAGCAGGAATGGGCGCGCGCACGCGGCACATCTACGCGCGCATGGCTTTTGGCGGAGCGTCTGGGGCAGCGCGAAACGCAAGGCGCAATTTCGAATTATCTCGGCTACATCGCCGCGCAGCAAAACGATTTCCACTCTGCCCTCAAGTACTATGAGCGCGCGCTGCAAGAGTTGAACGCGGCAGTGTCCACATCCCGGGGTTACGATATTCGCGCACAACAGGCAAGCATCTGGCAGCAGCTGGGCGATGGCGAAATGGATGCGGCGCACTTTGCCGACGCGCAAGAGGCGTACGAAAACGCGCTCGAGCTCACCATCGAACTTGAGGACAACGCCCAACGCGCCGAAGTGTTGCAAAGTCTCGGCCTCGTGCGCGGCGCTCAGAACAATTGGGAAGCGGCGCGCGACGCCCACGCCGAAGCATTTGCCCTGGTTCAAAATGCCGATTTGCCCGAAGCGCAGCTGAACATTCTGACCGCGCTCGCAAACGCCGAACAACGCGTGGGAAATCTTGAAGCCGCGCGCGAACATGCCAAGCGCGCGCTCGCGCTGGCTGACTCATTGGGTGAAACAGATAGCGTCGCCGATATCGAATTCGCGCTGGGCGAACTCGCCGCGATGCAAACCCATTGGCAAGACGCGCTCGCGCATTATGAAGCCGCGCGCACACTGCATCAACAGTTGCAAAACGCATCGGCGCTGCAAAGCATTGCCGCGCGCCAAGCCACCGCGTACGGCGAATTTGGCGACATCATGTACGGCGAGGGGCAATGGGACGCCGCACAGCGCGCCTACGCACGCACAGTCGAGTTGGACATGGAAATCGGGCGCACGGACCGCGATGGCGCTCTGCTGTACCGGCTCGGACGCACCGCCGCCGCGCAAGAAAATTATGCCGATGCGGTTACGTTCTATGACCGCGCGCTGATTGCATTGACGGATGAAGATGCTACGCTGCGAGACCGCACGCTCGCGCAACTTGCGTTTGCCCTACAGCAAGAAGGCAAACGCGCGCATGAGGCACACGATTGGGTGACTGCTGAAAACGCGTTCACACGCGCGCGCAAAATGGCGGAAGCGTCCGACAACTTTGACCAGGTTGCCGATTTGTGGTTCCGCCTTGGCACGCTCTATGAGGCGCAGGCGCGCACTGATGACGCGCTCCATGCGTACCGTCAAGCATATACCTTCGACCGGAGTGACGGCAACGCGCTGCAGGCGCGCGAAATTTCCGAGGCGCTCGCGCAGTTGCTCCTGACGCGGACACGCGAAAAAATGCAAACGCCGGACGTGGACATCGAAACCGATTTGGCAGATGCGTTGGCATTCGCGGAACAAGCCGAGAATCCGCAGCTGCTCGGTCTCGTTTTGCAGACAGCGGGCGAAGCCGCCAGCGCGCGCGGGCAACAAGCCGAGGCAATCGAGTATTATGCGCGCGCGGGGCGAACGTTTGCCGCGATCGAAGATACGGAACATTGGCGCGTAACTTCCGGTGAACAGGCGACGCTCTTGCGCCGCGCCGCCGCGGAGCAACTCGAGGCAAGTGAGTTTTCCGACGCGGAAAATTTGTATCGCCGCGCATGGCTGCTGCAACAGGCAACGGGCGACGCATCACACGATGGCGAAACACATCTCGGACTTGGACGCGCGCTCTTGGCGCAAGAACGGTACGAGGACGCGCTGCAGCATTTCGACCAGGCGGACGCGCTGCTCGAAACCGACGCGCCCGAACGCAAAACGCTGCGCGGCTGGTACGCGGATGCGTTGGAAGCCAGCGCGGCGCAAGCCATGGCACACGCGCAGTGGGATGACGCCAAACTGAAATTCACACGCGCGGCAAATGACCGCGATGAACTGGGACAACGCGCGCGCGCAGGAATCAATTGGCAGCAGCTCGCGGAAATTGCGACCACGCAACATGCGTTGGACGACGCGATTTATGCGAATGAGCAGGCACTCGCGCGGCTTGACACCCGAGAGACACCGGACGCGCGCCGCAGCGTCTTGCATCAGCAGGCGCAGATTCTCATTGCCTTCGGCGAAGCGCAGCAACAACGCGGCGAACTTGCTGCCGCGAGTGAAACTTATCGGGGCGCTTTGAACCTCGCCCAAGAACAGGGCGACCTTGAAACGCTCGCGCAGTTGTACGAGCAGCTTGGTTCTCTCGCCGTCGCGCAAGGTCAATGGGAGGACGCGCAGACCGCCTATGAACACGCGCGCGATGTATATCAAGAATTGAATCAGCCGCTCGCGCAAGCAGAGGTATGGAGCAAGCTCGGCGACATGCACCGTCAGACAGCGCAGTATCAAAATGCCTCGGATGCCTTTGAAAATGCGCGCGCGCTGTATCATGCCAACAGTGCCCATTTGAAAGAGGGCGCGGCAATTGAACATCTGGGTCACGTCGCGGGCGAGCAGGAACAGTTTGACGACGCGCTGGACTATTATCAAGCGGCGCTCCATCTTTATGCGGACATTCGCGCGCGCGGCGCCAAAGCGCAGGTGTATCGCGCGATGGAACGCGCGGCGCGTCTTGCCAAAGCACACGAAGCACAACTCGCCGCCGCACAAGGCGACGCCCATCTCGACGCGGGCGAATGGGCGCTCGCCGAGCAAGCGTATCGCGATGCAATGACTTTGTACGAAGAAGCCGAAGACCCCGCGCTGCGCGCGCAAGCGCAGAATCAATTGGGGGTGGCACTGGAAGCGCAGATGCGTTGGGACGAAGCGATGGAAAATTATCGCGCGGCGCTCGCGGAATTGGAACAGTTGAACATTCCCGAAGCACAAGTCAGCGTGTGGGCGAATCTCGGCGACACTGAACGTCAGCGCGAACGGTGGGCCGAGTCGGAAACCGCGTATCAACATGCGCTCGAGTTGAACGAGACGCTGAATGACATTGCCCGCGCCGGCGCGCTCTACAATTCACTCGGGCTGGCACGCGAGGCGCGGCGCGACTGGGACGGCGCGATTGACGCGTATCAGAACGCGGTGACGCTGACGGAACGTGTGGGTGGTGACGCGCAAGAGATGTGCACAAATCTCGCACGCGCCAGGCACAGCGCAAAACAAGAACAAGAACAAGAATTGAATCGCGAGTTAGAAGCCGCGCGCGCAGAGGACGACCTGCCGCGCATCGGTGAACTTTTGAACGCGCTCGGTCTCCTCGCCGCCGAAGAACAACGCTGGCAAGAAGCGCTCAACTATTACCGCGAAGCGGTCACGGCGTTTGAAAAACTCGAAGCCGAAACCGATGCCGCAGACGAGCCGATATGGCGCACCGCACAAGGCACGGTGCTGAACAATATCGGCGATACCTCGTTGGAAATTGGCGCGTGGCGCGATGCCGATTATGCGTACACGCGCGCGCTCGCCGTGGCGCGTCAAATCGGCGACCGCGAAAGCGAAGCGATTTTGTTGAGTCAACTCGGCGTCACAGCACAAGCACAGGCGCAATTGCCGCGCGCGCTCGACTTGAACTTGCAGGCGCTTGAAACCTATCGCGAGCTGGGTGAAACGACCCCGCACGCCGCGTTGTTGGAACGGGTGGGCGATCTGCAGCTGCAATTGGGTCAAACGGGCGCGGCAGAAACAACGTATCAACAGGCATTGAACGCCGCCAGCGCGCGCAATGAGCGGGAACGGCTGGCGCGGTTGTGGGAACAGCTCGGCGTACTGGCAGAAGCGCGCGGCGCGCAGTACGAAGCGATTCAGTATTATCAAGAGGGTTTGGCGCGTTCGATAGAATTACGCCGCGCAGAGCAGCAAAAAATTCTGTACGCGCGACAAGGCGCGTTGTATATTCGGCTCGGCGACCCGGAACGCGCAGCACATGCGCAGCGCGCCGCGCTCGACCTGGCAGTCGCCCAAGACGACAAACCACTGCAAGCCGAGTTGCACGACGCGCTGGCACAAGCTGCCGAGGCGCGCGGCGATTTGCAAGATGCGCTGGGTGAATATCATGCCGCGCTCGCCCTGCAAGAAACTGTGGGCAACACGGCAGAACAAGCGCGGCTGCACGAACACATCGGCAATCTGTACGTGACGCTGGAAGAGTATGCGCGCGCCGACGCAGAGTATCGAGCCGCGCTCGACCTGGGACGCAACGCGTCCACCATTCACCATCCGGCTGCGTGGACGCAGCGCGCCGCGATTGCGGCGCGGGAAAATCGCTGGAGTGACGCGGCAGAATTTTATGGCAACGCGCGCGAGTTGCTCAACGCGAACGCGTATCCAAAACAAGTGATTGAATTGTTGTATCGGCGCGGCGAAGCAGCGATGCACGCGCACGATTGGAACACGGCGGATGTTGCGTTCAATGACGGATTGGAAATCGCGAATGCGTCCGATGAACGCGCCTTGTACGGCTGGGGCATGAACTGGCTCGGCGTCCTGGCGCAAGCGCAGCGCGCGTGGGATGAGGCGCTCGAAAATTATCAAGAGGCAATTGAAATTTTGCGCGTCACGGAGCAACCCCTTGGAGATGATGCAACATCACGCACCCCGCGTCACCCAAGCACCATGCGTGATGTTGCATCAGAGGCGCACGTTCTCAACAACATTGCCCGATTGAAATTGGAAACCGACGACGTCGCGGAGGCAGACATTTTTGGACAAGCCGCGCTCACCGTCGCGCAGGCACTGGGCAGCAGCCAAGAAATTGCGCGCAGTTTATACGTGCGCGGTCTCGTCGCGCTGCACACGCAAGAACTCGACGCTGCGCGGCGGTTCATGAATCAAGCAATTGCGGCAAACCCCGCGCAGTGGGCCGCGCAGTTGCAGTTGGGCAACACGCTCCTTGCAAGCGGCACGATTCCCGAAGCGATTCAGCAAGCCGAAGCGGGGCTGGGACAAATGCCCGATTGGGAATTGGGCGCGCAAACACAACTCACCATCGCGTCGCTGTACAATGAAGACACGCGCGTTTTCAAAGCCAATCTCAAACGCACACGCGCGCTGCTGCAAGAGAATGTACAAGCGCGACGCGTCTCTGCCGAACTCGCCTGGGCGATTGAGCTCGTGCTGCGCGCGATGGAAGGCAATGCCGAAACGGCGCTCGACCAGCTCAATCGCGCCGAAGGACAAAGCGCGCTGCCCGCCGCGCTCGACGCACAACGTTTCGCACGCACCGCGCTGCTCGCGCTCTCCAAAACCCCGCGCCGCTTCAAAGGCAAGCCCGCGCTGGTCACCTACTTTGCACCGCCAAAGCCGCGCGCGCGCAAGCGACAACGCCAGCGTGGCGAAACAAACGCCGCGTCGCCAGAATCAAATTCGCCCACAAGCGCAGACGCGCTAAAAGATACGGATTCGCATTCGGCGAGGAACCCATCAAACGATTAACACTAAACCTGCGAGGTTGGCGCTCAAGTTCATCGCAAAACCTCGCAGGTTTGTATTTGATGCCATGAATCACGCGCGCGCAATTTTTCTTGACCGTGACGGTGTTATCAACGTCAATCGTGTGGACAATGTTCGCGCGTGGGAACAATTTGTGTTTGAACGCGGTGTTTTGCGCGCGTTGGAAAAAGTGGCGCAAACCGATTTTCGCCTCATCGTGATTACCAACCAATCCGGCATTGCGCGGCAACACATGACGGAAGCGACGGTGCAGCAGATTCATCGGCAGATGATTGGCGAAATCGCGCGCGCAGGCGGACGCATTGACCGCGTCTATTATTGTCCGCACATTGCTGAGGATGAATGTACGTGTCGAAAACCGTCGCCGGAAATGATACTGCGCGGACGCGATGAATTTTCGCTTGACTTGGCGCAGTCCTATTTGATTGGCGACTGGGTGGACGATATTCGCGCGGCGCGGAATGCAGGCGTGTTTCCGCTTTTGGTACGAACGGGCCGCGGGGAAAGCGCGTTAGCAGAAATGCGCGCGCAGCAACTCGAGTTGCCGCTCGTGGTTCAAGATTTGGCGGCGGCGGTGGAATGGATTTTGGAGCGCGAGAAAATGAAAAACGTGACGGTTTGACCGTCACGTTTCTTTTTGAATGATTTGCGCCACCAGTTCGCGGAGCGCTTTGACATTAAACGGTTTGGGCAAATAGCCCGCCGCGCCCAACTCGATGGCGGTTCTGCGAACTTGCTCTTCGCCGCGCGCAGAAACGATGATGACCGGTATCTTGGCGAGTTCGCGGTCGCGCTGCAACCGCTTGAAAAAATTCGGACCTGAAAGCCCGGGCAATACCCAATCGAGAATAATCATATTGGGATGTTCGTGGTCGAGCAAGTTGTACGCACTCTCGGCGTCGGCGGCTTCGAGACAGGTGTATTCTTGCGTCAAAGCCATACGCGTGAGTTGCCGTACCATGGGGTCGTCGTCTACAATGAGAATTTTTTTCATACGCGCCTTGTCAAAAAAGTTGAACTTTTGCCAGCCGGATGGGATGATATTCTTTACACCAAAACAGGTTGTGCGTCAATCCTGGTCCGTACAGCTATCAAACCTCTACGGAGTCTGATTGGCAAATGTCGCAAGCAGATTTGCGAGTCCATGGGCGCTCGGATCCTTACTGAGTACCGATTTGGCATCATGAAATCTTGCTGCGTATTCGACAATCATTCGCCCTATGACCATCATGGTTATTCCTTGTTGCACATCGAGGGCATCCAACTGAGCTGCTTTGGTAGCTACTACCTGAATTTGATCAGCTGCAAGTCCATCAGAATGAACGGCTCCAGAATGGTACTTATAAAGCATTTCAAACCATGGCGATCCTAGGCGAGCATTCGCAAGCCGCTGCTTCATAGGTTTATTCGGAAATTCCCCTCGCAAGATCCGTTTCTGTACTTTACTGGCAAGCTTTGCAAAAGCTTTCGTGTTTTGCAACTCTCTTCTAACTTCTTCTCGCATAACTCGCAAAAGTTCGTACCGCACCTGTTGAACAATCTCTTTTGGACTAATTCCCTCATGTACCATAAAACCCTTTAGTCGCCAGCAGTTATACCTGAATTTGGATTCATCTTCACTTACTGATTCAAGAAACACCTCAAACATTATTAGATAGGTTTCCAATACCACTCTTGTTAGCACAGAGCCGGACATAAAATCGTAAATCATACTTCGGTTTGGGTCTTTCAAGAATTCAGAGGGTGTCCCATTCCCCAAACTGAGCATTGTTGCTGCATGGTAAAGCAACTTTGTTGCCAACTCATTGCAGCCGGTTTTTTGATCGTCTCCCAATGATAACTTTGGATATTGTGCTATCTCCGAATTCAAATGCAAGAGCATTTGGAAATTCTGTTTGTTGAAAATGTTTTTTGGTTCCATGTACTACTCTGTCTCTATGCAAAGTACCCACCATAAAAGATAGTCCATGCCAATCATTCTATCTTGAAACCTTCTGCATGGAGGGAAGAACAATCTGCAACGTTTTAACGCTCTATTACGGACGCGATTGAAATCTGCTCGAGTGCTGTCCGTAAATCGCCGGCTAGCGGCGCGGTAAAGGCCAATGGCGTTCCACTGCGCGGATGTTTGAAGGCGATGCGCCACGCGTGCAAAAATTGGCGCGGCAAGCCGAGTTCGTTTTTCTTTTTGCCGTATACCTCGTCGGCGACGACAGGATGTTTGAGAAATGCGAGATGCACACGGATTTGGTGCGTGCGTCCGGTTTCGGGTTCGACGCGGAGCAGCGTATATTTTTCTGTGTGCGCGAGAACGGAAAAATTTGTGAGGGCGTCGCGCGCGCGCGCGTTTTGGACAATCGCCATTTTTTTGCGGTCACGCGGGTCGCGCGCGAGCGGCGCGTCAATTTTGCCCTGCGGCGTCTTGACGATGCCGTGTACGAGCGCGAGGTAGGTTTTGTGGATTTCGCGCGCGGCAAATTGGCGTTGAAGTTCGTGCAGCGCGTTATCATTTTTCGCAATCAGCATCACGCCGCTGGTGTCGCGGTCGAGGCGGTGGACGATGCCGGGACGTTCTTGATTGCTTGTGATAATTTCCGGCGCGTATCCCAACACCGCGTTGACAAGAGTGCCCGACGAATGCCCTGCCGCCGGATGTACCACCATTCCCGCGCGTTTGTTGATGACGAGCAGGTCGTCGTCTTGGTACAGAAAGTCGAGCGGGATATTTTCGGGCTGCGCGGTCGCTTCGGCAGGCGGCGGGATTTCGAGCGAAACCGTGTCGCCTGCTTGAACGCGATAATTCGGTTTGCGCGCAATATCATTCACACGAACATTGCCGTCGGCGATGAGTGTTTGTAGAAACGAGCGCGACAAGTCGGCGCGCTGTGCGCCGACATATTTGTCGAGACGTGCGCCTTGTTCCGCAGGTGTGACGCGATAGGTTTTCACGAAAGGTTATTGAAGAAAATTCGCGGGGACGAACACACACACAAAATATCCTGCGGCGACAATAACCGCCATGATGGCGACAAAGACGAGTCCAATTTTCCACGATGAATCTTTTGGCGGGGGTTGTAGTGGCGCGGACGAATTGTCGGGCGCGCGCGTGGAATCCTCGCGCAGTGACCACAAGAGCATGATGACGACAGCCGTCGAAACCGCAGAATCGGCGAGATTGAAAATGGGAAAGTTGCCAACGGAAATAAAATCCACGACATAGCCGAGACGCAAGCGGTCAACGAGATTGCCGAACGCGCCGCCCATGATGAGTCCGACGCCGATGCTCAAGAGCCAGCTCGGTGTTTTTTGCGAACGATAAAACCAAACGACGACGGAGAGAATGAAAAACGGCGCGAGCGTAAAGACAAAACTCAATTGCGGAAAGTAGCCGCACGCGGTCCCGGTGTTGTAACTGCCGACAATGCGAAACCAGTCGAGCGCAGCCAACGGAGTCCACGCGTTGAGCATTCCGATTTGTTGAACGACGAGATATTTGGTGAGTTGGTCGAGCGCGAAAACAGTCACGCCGACGACAGCGACAATGAGCGCGCCGGGCTTGAGAAACGGTTTGGTGGCGAGTTGTGTTTCCAGAAGCATGAACCTCGAAAAAAATTTTGTGCGGCAACTATCTTATACAAACGCGGCGCGAATGCAAAACGGGCGACAGGATGTCGCCCGTTCTCATTTTCGATGCAAGGTGCTGTCTCGTCATGACAGCACAATTGATTTAAAAATCAATTGTTCGGCTTCGTCGTGGAAGCCAATGACATTCTATTTGATTGAAGGTGGTCACTTGTTACGCAGCTACGCGAGCGCAGCTCATACAGGTTGTGGCATATGGCAGTGCCTGCAAACGGTCGGGGTTGATAGCTTGCCCGCAGCGTTCACACAAGCCATAGACGCCTTGTTCGATGCGACGGACTGCCGCTTCGATTTGGGCGAGGAGTCGTTCGAGGTGTTTTTTTAACGCGAGATTCTTGCTTACGTTTTCGATTTCCATTCCGTCATCGCCAACATCGTTGCCCGACATGGAACGTTCCTGAGCAAGCAACGCGTGTTTGGCGATTTCATTTTTCAGGCGCTCCATTTCGGCCAGCAACGTCTGCAAAACTTGTTGGATGTTTTCGGCGATGGCGGTTGCCGTCGCCTGGACTTGTTCTAACTTGGGCGCGGCTTGCACCAAAGTGGCTTTGGTCTTGCGAGAAACGGCGCGTACCTTTTTACGCACACCCAACGGTGAATCCTTGCGACGCTGTCGTGGTTCCTTTGGACTGGTCATCGTACCTCCTTCAATCGCATACTCATCTCGACAGGGTTACGTGCTTGCGAGACATTCGAATGAGTAATTGATTGTTAGACGATGGACTGCGCGAGACAGTTCCCTGTCTCGGCATGGCAGCTATTCTACTACAAACAAATGTTCTAATCAAGCGGAACATCTTTTCGACTTGTGACGAATAGAACGAACTCAAGTACTATTGCGTGACGGCGGATGTTCCCGTCCCCTTACGCTCGCCGAATCGCAAGATTGACCGTTTCGCCCTCAATCTTGGTTTCGGCTGAATAAAAACCGCTGCCGCCCTCGCCCTTGCTCAAGTCTGTGGTCAACGTTTCATGTTTCACGTAATCGCCGAATGCGTGTACCGCGTCGCGAATTGCTCCGCTATCAGTTTTGTAGTGCGTGACGATGCGGTCTTCGATGTTGAAATTCGCGTCCTTCCGCATCGTTTGAATCGCGCGCACAACTTCGCGCGCGAGTCCTTCTTGAACGAGTTCGGGCGTGAGCGTGGTGTCAATGGCGACGGTGATGCCATCCCCGCTCGCGACGGCAAGACCTTCGGCGGCTTGCGTTTGCACGAGCAATTCATTCGGCGCGATTTCGAATGTTTCGCCCTCTACGTCTAACGAAATCGTCTGTGTCATCGCGACACGCCGCGCAATGTCGGAAGCGTTTTGCGCGTTCAATGCCACGCGGAGCGCCGGAAATTTTTTACCAAATTTTGGTCCGAGCAATTTGTTGTCAGGAAGAATTTTGTATTTGACGATGCTGCCTTCTTCTTGCGTCAAGACGAGTTCTTTGACGTTGAGTTCATCCTTGACGATTTCGGTTAGTTCCTCGCTCAATGTTTTGACATGCAATCCGACGAACGCGAGCGCGCGGGCAAGCGGCTGGCGTACTTTTAGGTTGGAATTGCCGCGCGCCGAAAGACCAAGCGACGCGATGCCGCGCGCGAGTTTCATTTGTGTGAGCAGCGACCGGTTGATGGTAGTCAAATCCGCTTCGGGGTAGTACGTCATGTGAACGGACTCGAACGCGTTGTTGTGCGCGTTGCGTACCAGGTTTTGATACATCACTTCGGTGACGAATGGGGTAATCGGCGCAATGAGCCGTCCAAGTTTGACAAGAACGTGATGGAGCGTCGCGTACGCGGCATTCTTGTCCGCGTCGAGCTGTCCGCGCCAAAAACGGCGACGCGAACGGCGCACGTACCAATTCGACAAGTCGTCGAGAAACGCTTCGACCGCGTCCGTCGCCGTGAGCGAGTCGGTCTCTTGCAGCGCATCGGTGACGGTTGTCGTGATTTGGTTCAGGCGCGCGAGAATCCATTGGTCCAAAACATTTTCGGACTTTGGCGTCGCGCCTTCGGGAAACTTGGGGTCAAAGTTTTCTTGGGACGGCTGCCAATTGTCGAGCAGCGCGTACGAAACGAAAAAGTTGTACACATTCCAAAGTGGAATGAGAAAACGTCGGCGCACTTCATCCGCGCGATGATAACCGAACAAGAGATTCGCTTCGGGGCGATGATTCGCGTACAGCCAGCGCATCACGTCCACGCCCATTTTGTCCGCCGCTTCATTAAATTCAATCATGTTACCCGAACTTTTGTGCATCGGGCGTCCGTCTTCGGCGAACAACGTCGCGTACCCAAAATTTTCCAAGAACGGCGGCGAGTTATCAATGACCGTCGCCATTGCCAAAAGCGAATAAAACCAATTGCGAAATTGTCCGGGGAACGATTCGCTAATCCAATCGGCAGGATACCATTTGCGCCAGTATTCGCGATTCGTACGATATTGCAGTGTGCTAAAGGGAACGATGCCCGCGTCGAGCCAGGGGTTGCCCACTTCATCCACGCGCGACATTTTTCCGCCGCACGCGTCACATTTCAATTTCACCGCGTCAATGTATGGACGATGCGGCGTGTGTCCCTCAAACGTTTCCCAACCTTCCACCGCGAGTTCGCGCAATTCGTTTTCATCGCCGACAACTTTATATTCGTGACAATCATCGCACATCCAAATCGGCAGCGCGAGTCCGTAATACCGTTTTTTGGAAATCATCCAGTCGTGCATGTTCTTGAGCCAATCGAGTTCGCGGTCAAGTCCGAACGAAGGAATCCATTTGATTTGTTCCGTGACTTCCATCATCTTGCCGCGCAATTCGTCCATGCTGATAAACCATTCGTCCACGAGACGATAGACGAGGGGCGTTTTGCAGCGCCAACAAATGGGGTAGCGATGCGGGTACGCCTCGACGCGATAGAGTAAATTTTTTGTGCGCAGGTTTTCCAAAATTTCATCGGCAACGGAATCTTGTACGACGCCGTTGGGATAATCGGTGTACGGAACACGCGTCACTTGCTTGCCGCTCAACCAATCGAACCCCTCAACGAAAACGCCTTCATCGTTCAACGGCGCGACCAGCGGCAAATGCAATTGTCGTCCCAATTTGTAATCGTCCGCGCCACAACCGGGCGCGATGTGTACGATGCCCGTACCTTCTTCTTCGCTCACCTCATCCCAAAGAATGACGCGGTGCGCGTCGCGCGCGGAAACATTCACATCTTTCACCAGTTCGCGCAGTTCCGTGTTGCCGCCGATTTCATTTTCCGCAGGCAGTTCATCAAAGGGTCCGTCATATGCCCAACCTTCCATCTCGAAACCTTTGAACTCGCGCAGCGCCTCATATTTTCCTTTGAGCATGTGTGTTACGGCTTTGCTCAAATAAAAAATTTCGTCGCCTTGTTTGACTTGAACGTACAGGAGTTCGGGACCCACTGCTGCCGCGACGTTACTCGTAAGCGTCCACGGCGTCGTCGTCCAAACCAGCAGCGATTCGTTCGTTTTACCGCGCAGCGGAAATTTCAACGTGACGCCTTGATGCGTCAGTTCCGCGTAACCGTCGGTGACGATTTCGTGTTGGCTGATGCCCGTCGCGCAGCGCGGACACCACGGCATCACATCCGCGCCGCGATACAGCCAATGGTTTTCCCAACAGCGTTTGAGAAACGTCCAAATCATGTAATTGTTTTCGTTGGAAAATGTGAAATAACTGCCGCCGAGTTCGGGCAAGCCGAGTCGTCCGACGATTTGTTCGACAGTGTCGGTGACGGGTCCTTCGGGTCCTTGAACGGTGACAACCTCTTGCGGATTCTTTACAAGTTTGTCCGCAAGCGCGTTCAATTCTTCGGAACTGTTCCAGTCCATCCAATAGCCGAGTCGAATAGATTGGTCCGTCTGCACGCCCGCGTACCGCAAGACGCGTTCTTTGCATTTCAAAACAAATTGCGCGAGTCCGTACGCTTCAATATCTTTTTTCGATTTGAACCCCAACGCCTTTTCGACTTCGACTTCAACCCACAATCCTTGACAATCGAATCCCTGTTGATAACGCAGTTCGCGCCCGCGCATCGTCCAGTAACGGTTGTACAAATCTTTGTACGAACGTCCCCAGCCGTGATGCACGCCCATCGGATTGTTCGCCGTAATCGGTCCGTCAATGAACGACCATTTTTCTTCGCCCTTGTGCAGCGCGCGCGTTTTTTCAAATGCTTGCGACTCGCGCCAAAATTTCAAAATCTCGCGCTCTTGCGCAGAGAAATCAATTTGAGTTTTAACTTCTTGAAAGGACATGTATCACCTCTTTTTCTTGCATCACCAGCGCCCCCGCGCACGGTTTTGAATTGTGAAAATGCCATGTGTTGCAGTTGGCGCAATGTTGTGGCGCAAACGCCTTTTCGCCTGCGAGTGGCGCGCCGCAATGGGAGCAAAAATTATTACACATTCGTAACGCGTTTTCTATCCATTCGCGCTTATAATTTTGACACGATGGCTAATTCCCTAAACCAGTCTCTGGAGTCACCTATGGGTCAACGCGGCAACGACACGGCAGACCGCCTTATTTCCTTTTTTGAACTCTCTGAATCCATTCCCGAAGTCAAGCGGCGGCTCTTTATCCGTCTGCAACTGGCGGTGATGTTTCTGCTCATCACGCGCATCGTACTGTCGCCCATTCTCGGTTTTGACTGGTTCAATCTCGTTGCCAGTCTCTTGATGATTCTTTTTCTCGTTGTCTGGACATGGTTTCTGTGGCGCCGCCGTGAGCGTCAAGAGTTGTTGCTCTTTGTCGTCTTTTTCGGCAGCGCCGCCTGGCTCTTGATGGTCATGCTCTACAACGTTCTCCAAGTCCCGCTCGAATCTCCCAATGAAAGTTTGTTGCGTGTGGCTTCGCCGTGGTTCATCTGGTTGGTGCTGATTTACATGGTTTGCTTTCTCACCTTTCGCGCGCGTTCCGCGCTGCGGATGAGTTTGATGCTCAGCATTTTGTGTATGCTGCTTTTGCTGGTTCCGGTGATTCGCGCGGCGGTC
Organism: uncultured Chloroflexota bacterium; assembly: GCA_937870825.1. Classification (GTDB taxonomy): domain Bacteria; phylum Chloroflexota; class Anaerolineae; order UBA4142; family SHND01; genus SHND01. Next base: position 79,189 of record CALMZO010000151.1, read on the forward strand.
GCAAAACCAACCATCTTGTACGACTTTGCGTTATTGTACGTGGCGAACATTCTCGTCATCTCGCTGGCGTTTCCGCTAGCGCAAACTCAAGAGCGCAACTCGCAGACCGATTTCCTAACTCTCCTCACCAATCGCAACGGCGGTTACTCGCGTCTTGTCGTCGAAATCGAACGCGCGCAGCGTTACGAAGAAATGTTCGCCATCATCCTGTTCGACATTGACCATTTCAAAAAAATCAACGACACCTGCGGTCATCCGTGCGGTGACGCCGTGCTGCGCGAATTTGGCGCATTTGCCGGCGAACACACTCGGCGCACCGATTTACTCTGTCGCTGGGGCGGCGAAGAATTTCTATTGATAATGACGCACACCGACCTTGCCTCCGCGCGCCTCAAAGCCGACCATCTCCGCGTACAATTCAAGAATCGTCCCTTTCACCAAAACATTTTTCTCACCGCGAGTTTTGGCGTCACCGCGTACTATCCCTACGACTCGGCAAATTCCATGCTGGAACGCGTGGACGAAGCGCTCTATCGCGCAAAACGGAACGGACGAAATTGTGTCGAAGCCGAATAGCAGTTGGCAAATCGCCTACCGCGTATCGCGCATTGCAAATCGAAAATCAAAGTCGTTAATCGGCTCGCGTTTTTCGTTTCTCGCATCACGCAATCCCCCATCACACAATCACCCTATCGCGATCCGCAACCGCTTGTTAATTTTCCCCTTGCTCTCGTGACCCACCACGCGAATGGTTCCCACCTCGCGCGTATTCGCCACATGCGTTCCGCCGTCCGCCTGCAAATCCAATCCGACAATTTCCACCACGCGCACTTGCTCGATGCCCGGCGGCAGCAAATTGATTTTCGTGCGAATCAAATCGGGAATTTCAAACGCTTCTGCGCGCGGCAAAATTTTCACGCGCACGTCGCGCGCAGCTGCCACTTCGGTATTGATGCGTTCCTCGACCTCGCGCGCGAATTCCGCGCTCATGCGGTCAAATTCAAAATCCATGCGCGCCGCGAGCGGTTCTTGCGCCGAGCCATCCCGCTGGCGTAACTCGAACGGATAGCGTGATGGCTCGGCGATATCTCCGCCCGTCACCGACGCGCCGTAATCGCGAAAAATTACGCCGCACAAAATATGCAGCGCCGTGTGCGTTCGCATCAACTTGTAACGACGCTCCCAATCTACCGCGCCATGAACCGCGTCTCCGATTTCGAGTCCCGCGCTGTCGAGTTGGTGCCAAACATCTTCGCCCTGCTTTTTGGAATCGAGCACGCGAAACGAAACGCCGTTGCCCGTCAAAATTCCAAAATCGCTCGGCTGCCCGCCGCTCCGCGCATACAACGCGGTGCGATTCAACACAACGCGTTCGCCGTCCACTGCAACCACCTTCGCGTCAAATTCGCGCAAGTACGCATCCGTGTGAAATAAAAGTTCAGTCAAACCTCACCCCCTACCCCTCTCCGACAAGGAGAGCAGAGAAACAAAAATCTCTCGCCCCAAATTCGGGACGAGAGATTTGCCTAAACCATCTCCCGCGGTACCACCCGCGTTGTCATGTAAAGCAACAACATGACCGCTTTGTCGGATACGAGCATATCCGCGTTCTGTTAACGTGGAACGAATCCGTTTCAATCTATTTTCGCCGCAGCGATTTCAGTGAAAAGCTCGGGAAGGATTTTCGACGCGATTCTGTTACGCGGCTCACAACAACCCGCGCTTGCTGAAACAAAAATCTACGCTTACTCGTTTCCGTCGTCGCTTGTGCCGTCAAGTATATGTAGCATGTGCCCTGTGTCAAATTGTCCGCTATGGCACAATAAATGTCACGCGGTCACTGCCGGAATTCCCGAACTTGGATTCGTGCGCCATGATAATCGCTTCGTATATGCCCGATAGTTTTGCCTCGTACCGGGCAATAAATTGGCTCGGCGCATGGTCGAGTGCGTTGGCGTCAAACTCTAAATCTACAGTGTCAGTCTTGCCGTCCGGACGTTTGACGAGCATCACTACCTGAAAATCTTTTGGGTCCCAGGGCAAGTTGGGACCGATGGGACAGCCGCACATCATGGTTACGTTCGCGCCCACGTCCAACTTGATGGGCGGTTTGTCTTTTGGTAGAAAATGCGTCGGCGGCGAAAGGGCATCCACGTTCAAGCCCGCCAACTCGAGCGTCACCGCATTTCCATGCGGCACGAACGATTGCGGCAAAACCCATTCGGTGCTCGTTACGCGATTGGCGGAACCTTGCGCGGCGAGCGGACCGAACGCTTCAAATTCCAAGAGGCGCGGTTCTGCCAGCTTGAGCGTTGTGGTAAAGACGGAAGCGTCTTGCGTGGGCAGTGGCGTTGTTCGCGCGCGTTCGATGGTCATTAAATCTGCCAAGCCCGAACCGCCCTTTGTCACACCCGACGCCAAAAACTCGTGTGTGCGCGCGTCTCGAATCGTGACAAGCGCGCCTCCGACATCATCGCCCAGATATTTTCCGCCGCGCGCAATCACATGCACGCGAATTTCTGTTGTCTCGGTATCGGCGACTTGGGCGCGTGAATTTGTCGCAGAGCGCGGAGCGGTTTCCGATTGTGCCGCGCGTGTCACCACCCACGACCAGCCCAAAACCACAGATACCACCAGCATTGCGCCAACACGCAGCGAAAGAAATGTTAAAGAATTTTTCATCTGTGAATGTTCCCATATTTTCCGAGCGGCATCGGTATCACTTGGCGCGCATGGTGCAAGCGCGTCAGATACGCATCGCGCGAGATTTCGATTGCCCCCAACGATTCCGTATGCGGGGTCAACATTTGAATATCAAACAATTGAAAATTCGCGCGGCGCAGGATTTCGAGCAAATAGTACAGCGCGAGCTTGGACGCGTCAGTTGCGGTGTGAAACATGGATTCCGCCGAAAAAAATCCGCCGACTGCCACGCCAAAAATTCCGCCGACCAATTTATTCTCTTGCCAACATTCGACGCTGTGTGCATATCCCAGCGCGTACAGTTCCGCAAACGCATCACGAAACTCTTGGGTAATCCAAACGCCATCGCCGCGATGGCGCGGCCGCGCGCACTGTTCCACCACTCGATGGAACGCACGGTCCAGGGATATCTGAAACGGACGCGTTTTGATTTTGCGCGCGAGCCGTTTGGAAATATACATGCCATCGAGCGGAATAATCGCGCGCGGGTCGGGCGACCACCATGTCACGGGATTTGCAGACCACGCGAACAAGCCCTCACGATAGCCCTTGACCATCAATTCGGGGGCAAGTTCCAAACCAATCGCGACCGGTTCATCCTTTGGACCTGTGCGCGGGTCGGGAAATTCGTCGCCCCTTTCCAAAATTGCAATGCTGCGATAATACATCATTTCGCAGAAAAATTTTCTAGCGCGCGCTGACGAGCGGCAAATCCACCATCGTCAACAAACCCGGTTTTGCTTCGACCACGCGCCGCGCGGTGTTGGCAACCACCGCCGCGGTTGAAATATCGCCATGAATTCCTTTGACGATGGAATGTAAATTCGGCGTCCCTTCAATCCACGCTTCATCGTACGCTTCCCCTGCATCCACCGCCATCACCAATTCGAGCGTCACTTTTTCTTCGCCCTTGACAATGCCGCGTCCAAATTGCTGTACACCCGAAACGAACGTTGGGTCAACAATAAAGTGGTCCGTCATTACGCGGTTTTTGGCAATGAGAGGTTCAATCTCTTCTTGGACTTTATCCAACTCCCAGTCCAAGCCACGCGCGACGAGTGAGACCGATTCACTCAAACCGACGTGTCGGATTTCTTTTTTCGATACCGCATCGCGGAATGCTTCCTGCGTCATGCCCGCGCCAATTTTTTGCTGCAACTGTCTGCGCCGTTTCGACGCGTCCACCACGCGTTTCACGCGCACACGTTTCACACTGCTACACACAGCCGTCAACGCGACGGGCAACGTGTCCATCGCGTACCCCGGATTGATGCCCGTGCCGACGACGGTGACGCGATATTTTTTCGCGAGCCGATTCAGCTCATCTGCTTCTTTTGGATTCTGCGCCCACGGATTCGACAATTCCTCACACGTCGAAACAACATTTTTTCCTGCTTGAATAATTTGTTCCAATTGCGGACGCACCTTGACGAAATACGAACCCGTCGCGTGGACAACCAACTCGGCATCTTTCGCCAAGACACGCGCGGCTTTGTCCGAAACTTTGACGCCGGTTTTTTCCGCGAGCCCCAAAATATCCGCGATATCTTGTCCCACTTTCGCCGGGTCCAAATCAATCGCGCCGACAAATTCATAATCGGGACGCGCCGCCAACACCCGCGCGCATGCCGCGCCAATCGGTCCCAGCCCGAACAAAATTACTCGAATTTTTTTTGCCATGCTGATTGCTCCTAAATGCGGAATCTCGTAGAAATAATGAGGGGGCAGTCACCAAGCACTGCCCCTGCATTTTACACGGTACGTTCCCCATCTCGAATTTTTACGTCGCTCAAGAACGCCTCCTACACGCGCGCACGCGCGAGGTGTCGCGTGTCACGTTTCACGCCTGATGTTTGACGTTTCACGTTTTTGGTCTCACGTTTCTTGCCTCATTCCTTGCTCTTGGTTTTTTTCTCTTCGCGCGGTTTTGCGGTCAGCGTTTGATAAATCCTTTGCACATTGTCCTTGTGCAATTTTCGCACGACGCCGTCGAGCAAAATCGGCGTGCCGCCGCACGATTCCAGCGTAATGTCCGCGAGTTTTTCTTTCGACGTTCGCGTGGCGACTTTGGCTTTGACGCGTTCGTAAATGCAGTTCAAATAGGCGATTTGCGCGTCAATGGACTCGTCAATTTCGCCTTTGAGCAAAACGTCGCCGTGTCCTTGCACGATATTTTCGACGTTCATCTCTTTGATTTGATTCAGCGTGTTAATCAAAACTTCGCGGTCGCCCCAATAAATGTGCGGCAGCGCCATCACGGCATCGCCCGCAAACAAAATCTTTTCGCCCTCGATGTAAATGCCGATGCCGTCCATCGTGTGACCCGGCAGCGGCACGAGTTTCAAAATGCGGTCACCCAGTTGAAACGTCATCTTGTCGGGAAAGGTGAGATTCGGCAAACGCAGCACCACGTCGGCGAGTTCGGGCGTGGACTGTTTCGCTTCGTTCAAATTTTTTTCGCCCGACTTGCGCAAAATCTCGCGGCATTTTTCGCTCGAAATAATATCCGCTTCGCTGAACAAGCAATTGCCGTACACATGGTCGGCGTGATAATGGGTGTTGATGACGTAGCGAATCCCGCGCTTGTCGCGCGATTCGCCGCGCAAAAAATCAATCATCTCGCGCGTCTCGCGCGGAAACGGCAGTGTGTCAATGACGACAGTGCCTTCGTCGGTGACAATCGCGCCGGCTGTGACCTGCGCGTACATTTCACTCTGAAAAATATAAATGTCTTCGGTAACGCGTTCTTTACGCATGGTTGTTGGACCTGTCAGGTTTCGGAAACCTCGCAGGTCTCCAAACCGATTAAATTTCTTTAGCGCTAACCTTAACATATCGCCGCGCGCTTTGTCAAGGGCAGTTTGGCGCGCGCGCGTTATTTGCATTTTTCCTCCGCGAATTACACGAATCTCACGAATCGCATACAATCTTGCGACAACTCTTTTCAAGGAATCCAGATGCGACAATCAACCGACTCGTACTTGACCGCCAAAGCACAAGCGCGGCGCAAGGCGAATGGACAAATGGGTATTTTCGCGCGTGAACATATCGCAAAGGACGAAATCGTTTCCGTGTGGGGCGGCGAAATCTATACGCGTGAGCAATTAACGCAATTGCCGGAACCGTACCAGCGATATGTGATGCAAGTCGAGGATGATTTTTTTCTCGGCGGCGAGGGTGAGGATGACACCAATTATTTTAATCACTCGTGCGAGCCGAACGTGGGCTTTGCAGGACAAATGGTGCTGCTCGCGATGCGCGACATTGCACGCGACGAAGAATTGTGTTTCGATTACGCCATGTGCGACGGCAGCGCGTATGATGAATTTGATTGTGAATGCGGTGCGCCTACTTGCCGCAAACGCGTGCGCGGAGATGATTGGCAAAAGCCGGAATTGTGGGAACGCTATCGCGGGTATTTTCTCCCGTACTTGCAGCGAAGGATTGACCGCTTGCGCGAGCAAAACAAAAATGACTCTTGATTTCTCAAGAGTCATTTTTGTTTTCAGTGTTCCCCGCCGATGCCGTGTGCGATTAGATTGTGAACCCGCTTTTAGCAGGTGTGGTAACCTAATATCCTTCCCAAGTCACACTACCCGCAGGCAGCGCAAGCATGGTCAGCGAAAACCGGCTCCCGATAGAAACGTGTTGGCTCAGACCCCACACTCGCATCACGTACACAGCAGGGCTGGACGAAATGTTAGCACATTCTATTTTCGTGTCAAGACGGGATGACACAAGATTTTTTCGCGCGTGTGAAACATTTGTGCGACGCGATTCTTGGCGCAACAAAAAATCGAGGGACCGAGATTGTCCAAAACCAAAACGCGCGGCGATGAACATCAAGACAAAAGATTTTGCCTCACACGCACAACGGTAAAAAAACTTGCGGCGCAGAGACCGCGAAGGTACTAGCTGTTCGGATGCGCAATCGCCAGGTGCAGCATTTCGAGTTGGTCTTCATCCACATCGCTCGGCGCGTGCATCATCAAATCTTGCGCTTGTTGATTTTTCGGAAACGCGATGACATCGCGGATGTTGTCTTCGCCCGAAAGAATCGCGACGAGACGGTCAATCCCCGGCGCCATGCCGCCATGCGGCGGCGCGCCAAATTCAAACGCGTCGAGCATGTGTCCAAAACGAATGCGCTGCTTTTCTTGGCTAATGTTCAACAGCGAGAAAATTTTCGCCTGCAATTCGCGACTGTGAATACGGATACTGCCGCTCGCCAATTCGTAACCATTGCAAACCATGTCATAACTGTTGGCGCGCACCGCGCCCGGGTCGGTGTCGAGCAAGTGCATGTCCGACGGTTTCGGCGAGGTGAACGGATGATGCGCGGCGTCCCAGCGTTTCTCGGTTTCATTCCACTCGAACATCGGAAAATCAATCACCCACGCGAACGCGAGTTCGTTCGGGTCTGCAAGTTTCAAACGCGAGCCGAGTTCTTTGCGAAGCAAGCCAAGCGCGTCGGCTACAACTTTTGGTTTGTCCGCGATGAACAAGAGCAAGTCGCCCGTTTGCGCGCCCAGTCGTTCGACATACGCGTTTTGTTCGGCGGGCGTCATGTATTTTGACGCGGGCGAATGAATGCCGTCTGCGCGCAGCGCCATCGTCACCGCGCCTTTTGCGCCTTTCGTCTTTGCCATCTCAATCAATTCGTCCAATTCGCGGCGTGTGTACTCGGCGCAATTCGGCACGCGAACCGCTTTCACCTGTCCGCGATTCGCCAGCGCGTTTTTAAAAACGGCAAATTCCGAATTCGCGGCAATGTCGCTCACATTCGTCAATTCCATGCCAAAACGCAAGTCCGGTTTGTCGCTGCCGTACTTGTCCATCGCTTGGTCAAAGGTCAAGCGGGGCCACGGTGTTTTCAATTTGCGTTCGAGCGCGACCGTATGAACCAATTCGGTGAACAAGTCTTCAACGAGATTCAAAACGTCGTCCTGCTCCACAAACGCCATTTCCAGGTCGAGCTGTGTAAATTCGGGTTGACGGTCCGCGCGTAAATCTTCGTCGCGCATACAGCGCGCAATTTGAAAATAGCGTTCGTATCCCGCGACCATCAACAATTGTTTGAACTGTTGCGGGGACTGCGGCAGCGCGTAAAATTTTCCCGGCTGCATTCGGCTGGGCACCAGGTAATCGCGCGCGCCTTCGGGCGTACTGGCGGTAATCATCGGCGTTTCCACTTCGATAAAACCCCGCGCATCCAAATAATCGCGCATGAACTTGATGACACGATGCCGCAGCATTAAATTTTTTTGCATTCGTTCGCGCCGCAAATCGAGATAACGATACGTCAGGCGCAGCGTTTCGTCCACGTCTTCATTCTTGCTAATGACAAACGGCGGCACTTTTGCCGTGTTCAAAATTTGCGCGTCGGCGACGTACACTTCAATTTCGCCCGTCGCGAGATTGTGATTTTCTTGCCCCGCCGGACGCTTTTCCACTTGCCCTTTGACTTGGACAACATATTCATTACGCGTGTCACTGCCGACACGATGCGCAGCGGGCGCGGTTTGCGGATTGAACACCACTTGCGTCAAACCAAAACGGTCACGCAAGTCAATAAAAATCAAGCCGCCGTGGTCACGGCGGCGATGCACCCAACCCGCGAGCGTCACTTGCTTGCCAACATCTTTTGCGGTCAATTCACCACAGGTGTTTGTTTTATACATAAGTTCTCACTGAAAGTTTGGATTGACAAAAGATTATAGGCGGATTGTAAATCATCACAAACGCGGACACTAAAAAAAGAGGAGCGCGTGCATTCGCTTATCCGCGAGCAATCCGCGAGCTATCACCTAACGCAACGACAAACACATATCCGGCGTTCCAAAGCCGACGAGAAATCGCCACATGCCGCAAATTGGACGGGTCAACAGTCCCGAAAGAAATTGCCCATTGTTCAAGTACAAATCCGCCAGCACGAGACCGATGACGATGAACGCCGCGAAAATTTCCAGGCGCGCGTATTGCCAATAAATTTTTGTCGGCAGCAAAATTTGCCACAAGCGCGAACCGTCGAGCGGCGCGAGCGGGATGAGATTGAAAAACATCAACCCCAAATTCAACACCACAAACGTTTCCAAAAAATAGCCGGGCGAAAAATAGAAATTCTGTCCGCCGAGCGTGAAAAATTTTTGAGCGTTGAAGGAAACCAGATGCGTTCGCAAAATCAACGCGCCGAGCGTTGCCAAAATCAAATTCGACAGCGGTCCCGCGACTGCCACGAGCGCCATGCCGATTTGCGGACTCGGTTTCAATTTTGTCGCATCAATTTGCACGGGCTTGCCCCACCCCATTCCGACAAAAATCATCATCAGCGTTCCCGTCGGGTCAAGATGATGCAATGGATTCAACGACACGCGTCCCATCTTTTGTGGCGTATCATCGCCGAGTTTCAATGCCGTCCACGCGTGCGCAGCTTCATGTACGCTCAAGGAAAGAATCACGACGGGAAACAAGTACGTGAGCAAAAACGTAACAATTGAACCCCACTGTGATGGGTCAACATCGCGCAAGTAAAGTAACATGTATTCTCCCGTTAATTTTCTCGCGCGCCGATTGGAAACGGCTGTCCAGCAATTTCACCATCGCGCATCAAAATCGTGCGATGCGCCGCGCGCGCCAAATTCGCTTCGTGTGTGATTAGCAAAATCGTTTTCCCCGCATCCGCCAATTCGCGCAACAACGTAACAATTCCTTCCGCATTCGCGCTGTCCAAATTTCCCGTTGGCTCATCCGCGAGCAAAAGCGGAGGGTCATTCACCAACGCGCGCGCAATCGCCACGCGCTGCTGTTCGCCGCCCGAGAGTTCGCTCGGCAATTGCATCATGCGCGCGCCAAGTCCCACGCGCGTCAACATTTCTTGCGCGCGCGCGCGCCGGTATTTGCGTTCGTCGCCGCGCAATTCCATCGGCAGTGAAACATTTTCCAGCGCGGTCAATGTTGGCAGCAATTGAAAAAATTGAAAGACGATGCCGATATGATTGCGGCGAAATTTTGCCAACGCGTTTTCGTCCATCGCATCAAGCTGCGTCCCATCCACCCACACCTCGCCGTTCGTCGGCTTGTCAATCCCGCCAACCAAATTCAGCAGTGTTGATTTGCCACTGCCGCTCGGACCCACGACAGCGACAAATTCCCCGCGTTCGATTTCCACCGAAACGTCGCGCAGCGCGTACAACGTCCGCGCGCCCATTGTGTACACGCGCGTCGCATTCCGCACGTCAATCAAAACATCTCGTTTCACTTTGTCACTACACAACATCCCAACTATAATCTCGCCGCCCATGGACGACTATTCCGTCATTCTTCCCGAATTTCAAGGCCCGCTCGATTTACTTTTGCAAATGATTGAACGCGCAGAACTCGATATTACGCGCGTCTCACTCGCAACAGTTGCTGACCAGTATCTCGAATTTGTCACCAAACCGGGCAACATTGAATTGAACGCGCTCGCGGATTATCTCGTCCTCGCCGCGCGCTTGATATTGATTAAATCGCGTTCCCTTTTGCCGCGTCCCGAAATGGCGCAAGAAATCGAAATCGAAGATTCCGCCGACGCGCTCGCGCGCCAATTGCGCGATTACAAAATGTTCAAACAGTTGGCGCAGCGTTTTCGCGAACGCGAGCAAAAAAACATTCACACGTACCCGCGCCGCGCGCCGACGCCCAAACCAACCGTCACGCGTCCGACCAAAATCGCAGGGCTTACGTTCAAGGCATTACAGAACGCGCTCAAGCGCACCGTCGCCGCAATGCCAACGCTGCCCGCGGGCGTGATGGTGGAACCCCTGCGCGTTTCGATTCACCACCGCATCGCGCGCATCCGCGAACTCACTTCGCGTTCCGAACGCGTGCAATTTTCTGCGCTGCTGCGCGAAGCCACAACGCGCGTTGAAGTGATTGTCACATTCCTCGCCATTCTCGAATCCCTCAAACGCAAATTAATTTTTGTCGAACAAGACGACATGTTTGGCGAAATCTATTTGTCCAAACGCGAAGAAGCCGAATCGCATGTGCCGACGCTGGAGGAATTGGAAAGCGATTTTGCATGAGGTTTGAAATCAAACACGATAGATTTCCTCTACGCTCGCCGCGAGGTTTTCCCAGTCAAAATCTTGCTTCATTCTGCCGATAGCGTTCGCACCCAATCTCGCCCGTTTCGCTTTATCATTCAGCAACTCGACTACGCTGTTTGCGAACGCATTGACATCGTTCGGTTTGACCAACATCCCCGTTTCATTGTGCGAAATATATTCTTGAATTTGTCCGACGCATTCCGCGACGACGGGAACACCGTTCGCCAACAAATCAATCAATTTTACCGAACACTTGCAGCGATTGACGAGCGTATCGTCAAACGGAAACATCGCGACATCGGACGCGGCAAAATACGCGCGCAATTTTTCCATTTCAACCCATTCCGCATCCACAATGCGTTCGCGCCAACCGCGCGCCGTTGCCATCTCTGAAAATTTTTTCTCTTCGCCAAACAGCCCGCGTCCAACCAGCAGCAGTTTCGCATCAGGCATTTGTAAAAACACACGCGCTAGAATTTCGACAAGGCGTGTTGTATCAAATTCAAAAAAACGCGTGTACAGCAAAATCACGGGCGCGTCATTCAAATTCAATTCCGCGCGGATTTGTTCACGCGTGACATTGCTCTCCGGTAACGGATTCACCCCATTCGGCAAATACAAAACTTGATTCCGCGCGACGCCCAAACTCCACACAATCGTTTCCAATGCGCGGCTCGCCACCGTCACCGCGTCGGCGTGTTTCAAACCCCACTGCTCCTGCCATGCGAAAAATTTTTTCTGCGCGAACGAGTACGGCTCCAAGTCATTCCATCCGCCCGCGCCTTCCCAATCGTCCGTGTCCAAAACAATCCGCGCGTTCATCGAACCAACGCGCCGCGTTTGCCACAACAACCATTGCGCGATGCCCGCATACCCTTTCGGTTTGAAAATATGAACGACATCGGGGCGAAACGCGCGCGCTTTTTCAGTCAGGCGAAACGGAATTTGTGCGCGCGGAGATATAGTCACATTCTCTATGCGAACTCCGTCCTCGTCCCATACGCGCCCCGCGTCTTGCGAATAGGACCACGGCGGCAAAATCATAACAACCGCATGCCCGCGCCGCGTCAACGCTTTCGCCAACGGCAACGCGCGCACCGCCATTGTGCCTTTCGGCTTTAACCCAAACGGACCGAGCATTGCCACACGCATCCGAACGATTATAGCATAGCGCACTTGACCACTTGTGTTTGACGCATGAATGGCGGATGAGATAAACTTGGTGTCCAGTAAAAAGTAATCAGTGGGCAGTATTCAGTATGAAGAACCTTCGTATTTTCAAAGATTCGCCAGAGTTGGCACACGCGGCGGCAGATGAATTTGTCGCGCGCGCGGAAGACGCATTAAACGCGCGCGGTGTTTTTCATGTCGCGCTGTCGGGCGGTTCGACGCCGAGTGGATTGTTCACGCGTTTGGCGAGCGATGACACACTGCGTCAAAGAATCGCGTGGGAGAAAATTCATTTTTGGTGGAGCGATGAACGGCATGTGCCGCCCGACCATCCCGACAGCAATTTCAAAATGGCGAACGACGCGCTTGGATCGCGCGTTGAAATTCCATCACAAAACATTCATCGCGTGCGCGCGGAAAATCCCGACGCGTCACAAGCCGCGCTCGAATACGAAAATGAATTGCGCGCGGTGTTTCGAGTGAGCGCGCCCGCGTTCCCACAATTCGATTTGATTTTGTTGGGGATGGGCAACGACGGGCACACGGCGTCGTTGTTTCCCGGCACCCGGGCGTTGGCTGAAACCGAACGCCTTGTGGTGGCAAATTGGGTAGGGAAATTTTTTACGTGGCGCATCACCTTTGCCGCGTCGTTCATCAATCACGCGCGCTGTGTGATGTTTCTCGTCGCGGGCGAGGATAAAGCGTTGCCGTTAAAAGGTGTTTTGGAGGGACCGCGCGAACCCGCGCAATTGCCTGCGCAGTTGATTCAACCCACGAACGGAAATTTAATTTGGCTGCTTGATGAAAAAGCGGCGAGTCAACTAAAGTCGAACTAGAACTCGAACAAGAGTGGCGATAAAAACCTCGCAGGTTTCAGAAACCTGCGAGGTTTTTATGCTCGTTGCTGCGTTTCCCGCGCGCTGCTCTTTGAAACGCCATATAGAGATTGTGAAACGCGGTGATTTGTGGATACAGATTTTTGTGAGTCTTCATTCGATGCGCCTACCTTTTCGCGGCGACGAGGGGGGACACCCCCCTCGACCCCCCGCAGAAAAACAGCAATGCAGAATGCAGCAACCAGAATCCAGAACTCAGGAATACAAGCCAGGGGACAACACTCGAAAACCGATAAAGTCGAACATGTAGACGGGCGACTTCCTAGTACGGTACGCACAGCGGGAATTCGTCCCATCATTGTTGAACGAGCCGCCGCGCACGACGCGATATTTTTCATGAGGAATATTTGAGGATGTCTCACCTCCTTCATACACTTGATACCAGCTGTCGGTCCATTCCCAAACATCGCCGCTTGCATCATATAACCCAAACGGAGACAAACCGTTACGGAACATGCCGACGGGCGTGGGTTTCAAGATGCGGCTCTCATTCGTATTGGCGCGCGCGGATTCAAATGTTTCACCCCACGGATATTCATTGCCGTTCTCGCCGCGCGCGGCTTTTTCCCATTCCATCTCACTCGGCAGTTGAAACACGCGTCCCGTCACCGCCGACAACCACGCGCAGTACGCTTCCGCCTCGTACCAATTCACGCCCACGACGGGCTGCGCGGCATTGTTCGAATCGGGGTCATTCCAAAACGCGGGACGGTCAAAGGGGCGCTCGAAAACTTTGGCCGCGCGTTCGCGCGCGACATCATCTGGCAGTTGCGTCACCTCTTGCCAATACCTTTGCCACGATGCAGTGCGTTCATACCTTTGGCGATATTCAGCGAGATTTTGCTTTTGCAATAATGAGCGCGTGTACATCCAGTCGTCAATCGCGCCTGCGTGCGCGTCCGCGCCGCCTGCTTTCCATTTCTTGCCGCCTTCACTCCACCAGCGTTCATTCTTGTAGCCGTCTTGCTCGACAAAAAGTTTAAATTCCGCGTTCGTCACGGGATAGCGTCCGATGGCATACGCGGGCAGGGCTTGGCGGCGCTGTGTGGTGTATTCATCGGGATACGCGCGTTTGTCTTTTGGGTCGCTCCCAAAAACAAATTCCCCCGCGCGCACATTTTCCATTGGCGGCACAATCGCCGAAATGCTTTTTCCCTCGAATGAAAATTGTTGCGAGACAAATTCAGGATGTCCCAAGTCACCAAGCGCAAGTCCCGCGTCAATCCGCGATGGCATCCACACGGAATCGTCGCGCATCCGCGTGAGCAATTCCGCTCGCACGCGTTCCGCCAACGGCGCGAGTTCCTTGCGCGTCGCGTCCGCTTCCGCCAACGCGCGCGCGGCGAGCGGCAAATTGTCGCGTTTCACCGTTTCGATAAAGCGCGTCGACTCTGCCCCCGTCATGCTTGCTGCAAGTTGCGCCACCTGTTCCCAATGCGTCACCGGCGGCGGCGGCAGTTCTTCTGGGATTCGAATTCGTTCATGCCAAAAATCGAAACGCTGCAACACCGCGTCCACGCGTCGAAATGGTTCCGACATTAGAAACAATTCGCGCCAAAATTGCCACGCGCGCGAATTCACGCGCCATTTGTCCGTCAAGTTTTCTTGTTGCGCGAATTTTTGCGCGAGTTCGCGCGCGGCAAAAAATTCTTGCAAGAGTTGGTGATGAAACGAAATGATGGTGTTGGGTTTTTCGCCGTCACATTCTAAAATTTGCGCGTTCGTCCCGACCTCCAACAAATCGTCCAATGTCACCGGCGCGGGGAGAGAAACTTGCGCGGCTTGCGCGTAGGTCAGACTGCTGCCCTCGCCCTTTTGCTGCATCGCATATCCCAAATGTTCGAGCGCGCGCAACAACGCGGGGCGCGTCGTATTTTTGTCCCGCGTCAACGCGGCGGGCGCGCGTTCCTCTTTCAATTCATTCTCCAGCGCCTTTTCAGAAATGGACTGAAACAGCGCTGCGCGGCTGTCGGTAAATTTTTCGCCTTCGCCCGCGCGTTCGGCGAGCAAAGAAAGCATGTACGGATTCTGCGCGAGCTTGTCGAAACGGTCATTCCCGCGCTGCAAACGTTTTTCAAAAGCGTCCCACAACGGCGCGGCGCGTTCTTGAAATTTGAGTTCAAAATATTTTTTCATCTGCGCCGGATCGAGTTCCTGCACATGCACTTCGGGCAAATACAACGCGCCGTCATATTCCGCCGAACGGCACGTAAAGACCGCCCAATTCGGGTCATACAACCCGCGCGCCCACGCCGCCCATTTTTCAATCCGCGCGGACAAATCCGCATGCGGCATCTGATTCACGCCGTCCAAAAGAAAACACACTTGCCCGCGTCCCACCGCATCGCCAAATGATTCGCTCGGCGCGTGATTCGCCCATTTCTTGCTCAAAAAATCTTCGGGCGAATGTTCTGCCGAATTAAATTCAAACAAATTCACAAAGAAGGGAATCTTGCCGGTCAACGGATTCCGCATCCGTTCCACCGCCAAATCGAACGCGAACCGATGCAGCGTAGTCGTCTTGCCCGCACCCGGCGCGCCGAGAATAATCAAGCGCGTTTTGTTATGTTCCATCAGCGCCGCGCGCAAATCAGGAATCGGCAGCCCCGCCGCGCTGATACTCTGGTCGCCGCGCTGCTTCAGGCGTATCTTGGGGTCGAACGGACTCGGCGGCTCATTGTGCAATGTTCCGCGCAGCGGCAAATAATCGCGCGCCCACTGCGTAAAGCGCTCGCCAAACACAAACTGCATCAGAAAAACCGTTTCGCGCCGCAGCGGCTCCGCCATCCCGCGCCCCACCGCCGATAGCGCCATCAAGGCGTTGGGCATCACACGCACTTGTTGTCCATTCCCTTCCAAAACAACCACATCACGTTCGCGTCGTAATGTTGCCTTCAAATCCGCAATCGCAACCACGATTTTGTCGATGCCCCGCTCAAAATCTGCGACACCCATACCCGCGGTGATATTCACGGTCTTGTCGCCCGCGACAAAATCCGCCGCAACGTAGAGTGTGCCGCTGCTGATATTCATAGAACCAGAATCGTTTTCGTCTGCCATGGCATTACCTCAAGCAAACAAGAATGCCAGAGATTTTAACATGTGAAAAATCCAAGTCAATACCCCGCGCGAGGTGGACCCCAGAGCCGAACAAGAAAGGAAATTGAAAGACCTTCGAGGTTTCGACGATGCCGAGCATCGCATAAACCATCGAAGGTCTTGTGCTCCAACTATAGCGGAATTTGGTCTAGAACGAATTCCGAATTGGTCTGTGGTTCGGAATCGAGACTTTAGTCGGTTTCTGGTCGGTAACCCGCTAAAGCGTAGAATCCAAACCTTGAATCATTCAGGAATTTGCTCTAGTGAGCAGGAATATCGCCCCAATGTTCCGGCGAACGCCAGAGACTCGACACCATCAACTCGCGCAGGTACAACATTTCTTTCGGCAGACGGTCATAAAGCGTCATAAACAATTCTTCGTGCGCGAGTAATTCCTTTTGCCATTCCGCGCGGTCAATGGACATGATGTCGTGAAATTGTTCGCGCGAAAAATCTTCCAAACCGCGCCAATCCAAATCTTCATAGCGCGGCATCCAGCCGATTGGACTTTCGATACTGGTGGAACGTCCACGCGCGCGTTCGACAATCCATTTCAGAATCCGCATGTTTTCCCCAAAGCCGTGCCAAACAAAATTGCCCTGCGCGTCGCGGCGAAACCAATTCACACAAAAGATGCGCGGCGGATTGACCAGCTGCCGACCGAAATTTAACCAGTGATTGAAATAATCGCCCATGTGATAACCGGCGAACGGCAGCATCGCAAACGGGTCGCGGCGCACTTCGCCGAGTTTGCCCGCTGCGGCGGCAGTCATTTCCGAACCCATCGTCGCGGCAGCATACACGCCATAATTCCAATTGAACGCTTGATACACCAGCGGAACTGTGGTCGAACGGCGACCGCCAAAAATGAATGCTTCGACGGGAACGCCGCGCGGGTCGTCGAACGCGGGGTCAATCGAAGGACATTGCACAATCGGCGCGGTAAAGCGCGCGTTCGCGTGCGCGGCTTTGCGTTCGCTGTGGGGCGTCCAATCTTGCCCGGTCCAATCAATCAAATGCGCGGGGGGCGTCTTGGTCATCCCTTCCCACCACACATCGCCGTCGTCGGTCAACGCGACATTTGTAAAAATCGTGTTCGCGCGAATCGTCGCCATCGCGTTCGGGTTTGATTTTTCCGAAGTGCCGGGTGCGACGCCAAACATTCCCGCTTCGGGATTAATCGCGTACAGTTTCCCATCGTCACCCGGTTTAATCCACGCAATATCATCGCCAACCGTCGTCACTTTCCAACCATCTTGCTGCAGCGCGGGCGGCGGAATGAGCATCGCAAAATTTGTTTTGCCGCACGCGGACGGAAACGCAGCCGCGACGTAGGTCTTTTCGCCTTGCGGTTGTTTCTCGACGCCAAGAATCAGCATGTGTTCGGCGAGCCAACCTTCGTCGCGCGCGAGCGCGGAGGCGATGCGTAACGCGAAACATTTTTTTCCCAGCAGCGCGTTGCCGCCATAGCCACTGCCATACGACCAAATCGCGCGCTCTTCGGGAAAATGCACAATGTATTTTGTTTCGCGATTGCAGGGCCACGGCACATCTTTTTGTCCCGGGGCGAGCGGCATCCCGACACTGTGCATACACGGAACAAAATCGCGATTGTCGCCAAGTACGTCATACACCTCGCGTCCCATGCGCGTCATAATTTTCATGCTGACCGCGACGTACGGTGAATCCGAAAGTTGAACGCCAATATGCGCGATGGGCGAGCCGAGCGGACCCATGCTAAACGGAATCACATACATCGTGCGTCCGCGCATGCAGCCGTGAAACAGCTCGTTCAATTTCTCTTTCATTTCGCGCGGGTGAAGCCAATTGTTTGTCGGACCCGCGTCCTGCTTGCTTAGCGAACAAATGAACGTGCGGTCTTCAACACGCGCTACATCCGAAGGGTCCGAGCGCGCGAGAAAACTGTTCGGACGTTTTTCGGGATTGAGGCGAATGAAGGTTCCGCTTTCGACCATCTGCGCGGTGAGATGATTGTATTCCGCGTCCGTACCGGTGCACCAATGCACCGCGTCCGGGTTGCACAAGTCCACCATCTTCATAACCCAGTTGCGCAATCTTGCATTCGTAACATATTCGGGAATTTGCATTTTGCTTGTCGCCTTTTTTCAAAAATCGCGTCGTTGCGATTGGTTGTCGCCCGCATGGATAGAATATGACACTTCTATCCCCACGCGTCGCGACGAATTCTAATGCGGATACCGAGAAAATCAAGTGCAAGCCGTCCGGGAAAGCGGGGGCAAGCGTCCTGTTTTGCAAAAATGATTTTCATCAAACCCGAATCCCTTCTAAACAACGAACGGCGACACGATAAGCGGTGAAGACACAAGGGAAACTTTCATAAAAGATTTTGGTGGAAGGTTAGGAAAAAATAACAAACCCGTTTTCTTGGAGAAAACGGGTTTGTTATTTTTTCAATTCATTCCACCGTCACACTTTTTGCCAAATTGCGCGGCTGGTCCACATCACAGCCGCGCGCAACCGCGACATAGTACGACAAGAGTTGCAGCGGCGCGAGCGCGAGAATCGGTACGAGATGTTCCGGCGCGGATGGGATATAAATCACATCGTCGGCGTGTTGCGCGATGAACGTATCGCCCTCTGTCGCAATCGCAATCACCGGCGCGCGGCGCGCGCGCACTTCTTGCATGTTGCTCACCACTTTGTCCAATGTCGCGCTGCGCGTCGCGATCGCAATCACCGGAATCTCCGGGTCAAGCATAGCAATCGGTCCGTGTTTCAATTCGCCTGCCGCGTACGCTTCCGCGTGCAGATAGCTCACCTCTTTGAGTTTCAACGCGCCTTCCAACGCGGCAACGTAGCCGAACCCGCGTCCAAAGAAAAACGCGGAACGATGCGCGGTCAATTTTTCCGCGAGCGATTTTGCTTGTTGTTCCGCGCCCAGCGTCGCCTCCACCAAATCTGGCAAGCGCAGAAAAGTCGAAAGCGTTATTCGTCGTTCGTCGTTCGTCATTCGTCCATTCCGTATCGCCCACCACAACGCGACGAGTTCCAACAACGCGACTTGCGCCGTGTACGTTTTCGTCGCGACGACGCCGATTTCGGGACCGACGCGCAAATAAATTACCGCGTCCGCGCCGCGCGTAATCGAACTACCGACGACGTTCGTCAATGCCAGCGTTTGCGCGCCGCGTTCTTTTGCGAGCCGAAAACACGCTAACGTATCCGCTGTTTCGCCTGACTGCGTGATGAGAATCAGCAATGTTTTGCCGTCAACGACAGGCGACGCGTAACGGTACTCGGACGCGATTTCAACATTCACGGGCACGCGCACCCATTGTTCCAACGCGAGTTTCGCCGCTAGTCCCGCGTGATACGACGTGCCGCACGCGACGATATGCGCGCGCTCGATGCGTTCAAAATCAATCGCGTCGAGTTCGGGCAAGTGAACGCCGTCCGTGTCCACGCGTCCGCGCAGTGCGTTCGCCAGCGCGGCGGGCTGCTCGAAAATTTCTTTGGTGAAAAACGTTGGGTAGCCGCCTTTTTCTGCGCTCGTCACATCCCACGTCACCTCGAACGGTTCGCGTTCGACGCTTTCACCGTCAAGCGTAAAAATTCGCACGGCATCATGCGTGAGCGCGACGACTTCGCCATCTTGAATAATCAACGCTTTGCGCGTGTGTTCCAGCAGCGCGGGAATGTCTGACGCGAACAGATTTTCATTTTCGCCGACGCCGACGATGAGCGGCGAAAAATGCCGCGCGCCGATGATTAAATCGGGGACACGCGCGTCCATCACCACGAACGAATACGCGCCGCGCACAAGTTTCAACGCCGCGCGCACCGCGTCAATAAAATTCACCGCGCCCGCATTTCCGCGTTTCGCAAATTCTTCTTCGACGAGATGCGCGAAAATTTCCGTGTCCGTTTGCGATTGAAACACATGCCCGCGCGTTTTCAACTCCTCGCGCAGCTCCGCGTAATTTTCAATGATGCCGTTGTGTATCACCACGACGCGTCCGCTTTCGTCGGTGTGCGGATGCGCATTCACGTCATTCGGCGCGCCGTGCGTTGCCCAGCGCGTATGCCCCATTCCCAGCGTGCCGCGCGGCGCGCTGCCGTTCAATTCATTTGTGAGTTGTGATAATTTTCCTTCGCGTTTCCGAATTTCAATTTTGCCTTCGGACGTGCGTACCGCAATTCCGGCTGAATCGTACCCGCGATATTCGAGTCGTTTGAGTCCGTCGAGCAAAACCGGACCGACCTCTTTGTACCCGACATAACCAACAATGCCGCACATGGTTGTTTCTCCTTGAACGAATGACGATTGGCGCCAGACGACGCGTGTGGTGTGCAGGCGCAAAGTGTTGCCGTCAAACGTGAAACGTAAAACGTCACGCATGAAAAAAATCGCGCGTGAAGCGTGTGGATTGAATTGTAGATTTTTTGGGATTTGACGCGTGCGTTTTGTCGTGCCAGTCACCTGTCAGTTTTGCCGCGTGCGTCGGGAGAGGGGATAAAATTATTGTCCTTCGACTCTGCTCAGGACAATGGAGGCATCCGCTGAACTTTCGATTTTTCGATTACACAAAACGTAATCGTTAACACTCGCCTCGCGGCGAGGAACCTCCACCTCGTCAACTCCACCTCACCTCTCACCCCAACCCCTCTCCCCTCTCCTGTATTTCAGGAGAGGGGAGAGGGGCGAAGGGGAGTGGGGTGAGGCGAGTCCGTGCGCTCATTTTCCCCGTTGTTTTAATTGGTCAAAGGCATCACCTCATTTCGTACGTTTGCGTTTCCTACCTGCGACGCATGATACGGTAAAAGGTAACGCGGCGCAAATTTTTCAATGTCAGAGTAAGCGCCGCGATATTCTTCAGGCAGCATCGTCGCAAGCGTGTACATGATTTCATCCGTCACAATGGAAATTTCTTCGCGCGAAATTTTCCGGTCGAGCGGTTTCACAATCAGCGGCGCGTGAATGCGAACGTGAATCGGGTTGCGGCGAAATTTTTTCAACGTCGGCACGAGTGAACGTCCGCCCCACAATGCGACAGGCAAAACAGGTACGCCTGCGCGCGCGGCAATCAAACCCGCGCCCTCGTGCGCTTTTTGCAGACCGCCCGTTTTCGCGCGCGTGCCTTCGGGCGCCATCAACAATGCGTGTCCCGCGCGCAAAACTTTGAACGCGTTTTTGAACGCTTGCATGTCGGCTTCGCCGCGCCGCACCGGAAACGAACCGTACGCGTCAAACATCCATTTCCATTTCCCTTCAAAGACCTCGTGTTTCGCCATCGGAAAAATATCGGGACGCAAGTACGCGGTGGGAATCAACGGGTCAAGAAAATGCGTGTGATTGATGATGATGAGCAACGGTCCTGTGCGCGGAACATTCTCACGTCCCTGGACATCCAATTCCAAAATCAGACGATACCATTGGCGCAAGACCCAATTTGCAAACGGATGAAATGCGGCAATCACGCGTTCGTCGCGTAGATTCATGATGTCGTCCCCTGCGTATGCGCTTGCAAAATTTGCATTACACGCGCCACCGTTTCCTCAATCGTCAACGCGCTGTTGTCGAGAATCACCGCGTCGTCCGCCGCGCGCAAGGGCGCAACACTGCGCGACGAATCAAATTCATCACGTTTCAAAATTTCTTGGCGCATCTGCTCAAAGGTCACTTGCTGCCCGCGCGCCAAACGGTCTTGCATGCGCCGCGTCGCGCGCGCGTCCACGGATGCGGTGAGAAAAATTTTGCATTCCGCGTTTGGCAAAACGACTGTGCCAATGTCGCGCCCCGCCAAAATCACATTGCCGCGCTCGGCGATGCGGCGTTGTTGCGTCGTCATCGCGTTTCGCACGCCCGCGTAGGCGGACACCGCAGATACGTTGCGGTCCACCTCGGGACGATGCAGTTCCCGCGAGACATCGCGCTTATCTAGTGTAACGACGCAATGTTTCGTATTGTGATTCGCGGGAGTCACATTGATTTCGACAGATTCGGCAAGGTCTGTTACGGCGCGTTCATCGTCTATCGAAATTCCGCGCGCTAACGCTTCGTTTGTCACCGCGCGATACATCAAGCCCGTGTCCAAATAAAAATAACCGAGCGCGTCCGCAAGCCGTTCGGCGAGAACACTTTTGCCCGATGCAGCAGGTCCGTCAATGGCGATGGCGCGCGGCAAGGTATCATGTGTCATGTGTCAAGGGCGGCTTTTCGATTTTCGAGCGCGCATCTCCGTTCGGGGCGAGTTTTCAATTGGCTTGTTTCGTTTTTCCCTGCGCTCTGCGCGTTTTGCATTGCGTTTGTCAATGTGAGTTGACGGTTTTGCTTTTGCCCAGCCCGGTTTTCGCTTGGGCAATGTGCGCTTTACATTTGACGCCTCACGCTTGGCGCCCGAGGGCTTGCGTTGTGCGCTCAATGTGTCTCCTTTCTCGTTTCTCTTTTTTGCAGACGCGCTGTTTTTTAGCTGAGCGACTTCATCCTTGCTCAATTTTCGCCATTCGCCAATTTTCAAATTTCCGAGTTTCAAAAAACCCATGCGGACGCGAATCAACCGTTTGACAGGATGTCCCAATGCCGCGCACATGTGACGAATCTGGCGTTTTTTGCCTTCGTGCAAAATAATTCGCAGCCACGTTTCGTCGCGTCCCGCTTCGCCGAACGGTTGACTGCGCCCGGCGCGTTCCGCGCTGTCTGCGCGCAGCCATTCGCCGTCGTACAAAATGCCGCGTTCGAGGCGTTCCATCACTTTGTCATCCGGCGAACCAAATACGAGCGCGAGATATTCTTTTTCGTGTTCGTAACGCGGATGCGTCAACCGATTCGCGAGTTCGCCGTCATTCGTGAGCAGCAGCATCCCTTCGCTCATCAAGTCCAACCGCCCCGCCGCAAACAAGCGCCGCCCATCGGGAACGAGGTCGAGCGCGGTTTTTAATTCCGCCGTGTCATCGCGGTCCGAAATATAGTTGCGCGGTTTATTCAAGATATAGTACGCTTTGGTTTCAATCGCAACGAGTTGATTGTCCACCAAAATTTTATCGCGTTCGGGGTCCGCTTGCGCGCCGAGTTGATTGACGACTTGGCCATTCACGCGCACGCGTCCCGCCAAAATCATTTCTTCGGCGTGACGACGCGAGGCGATGCCCGCTTGAGCTAAAAGTTTCTGAAGACGTTCCATCACAACAAATCCTCGAGTTCTTGTTTGCTTATTCCTACTTGACCCAACATATTGAGAAGAGTGCCGGGAGGAATATTCTTGGTCCGATGAAATGCAACCGTAACACGTCTTTTCGTTAGCGGATGGCGATACATACGATGACTTCCTTTGGCGCGCCGAAAGACAAAGCCCAGTTTTTCGATAACGCGAATAAAGTCAGGAGCCGTGATGCGCGCAAGCTTTGCCATTATGCAGCTACCGCGAGCTGAACTTGTTCAATATGGTCTTCGGGAATTGGCTCGCCTTCTTCTTCAAGGTCTTTAAGGTAAAGTTCGATTGCCTCGCGAATATTTGTTAGAGCTTGGGCGCGATTTTCACCATAGCTAAAACATCCAGGCAACGCAGGTACGGATGCATTGTAGTACCCCATGAAATCGGGGGCTGTTTCTGGTTGCAAAAGGATTGTAAAAGTAAGGTTTTTGTTCATTGTCTCCATCTCCTCATCGTTCTAAAGTCTTTTCAATCCGCCGGTCAGGAATCAACCAAATGAGCGCGACAAAAACATACCACGCGTACGCAAGCCACGCGTTGATGAAAGCCAACGGAATTGCGAACGCATACGGTACGAGCGAAATTTAGTTCTCAACGGGAATCCGTTCATTCTCGATGCTAACATCCAGCTCACGCCTCCGAGTCTCAAGAGTCGGCAACACCGGCATCATCTCTTCGGGCAGCGGTGGCAACTGTTCCAAACTCGTCAGACCAAAATAATGCAAAAAGTCGAACGTCGTCGCATAGAGCGTCGGATGCCCTACCGTGTCCAATTCACCGACGGGTTCGATGAGATTCCGCGCGAGCAATGTGTGAATCACACCGTCGCAATTCACGCCGCGAATGTTTTCGATTTGTGGACGCGTGACAGGTTGACGATACGCGATGATGGCAAGCGTTTCCAACGCGGCGGGCGAAAGACGCGGCGCGGTGTCGAGTCCCAAATACTTGCCGACTTGTTCCGAAACTTCGGGCGCGCTTACAAACTGCACGCGTTCGCGCATACGCTGCAATCGAATCCCGCGCGACGAAAAATCATTTTCAATTTCCATCAGCGCGTTTTCAATGGTCGCGGCGTCCTGTTCCAACGCCTGCGCCAACGTTTCGACAGAAACGGGTCCGTCCGAAACGAGAACAAACGCCTCCACCAACGTTTTCAAATTCGCCGCGAAATTCACCGCGGCTGCGTTTTGCGATTCCTCAGTCATGGTTCGTGGTTCGTTGGTGATGTGTCATTCGTCGTTCGTCATTCGTCATTTTGAATTTCGTATTTCGCATTTGTCATTTCGCTGCCGCTTCATTCGCTTCTTCTTGTTTCGCGGAAATCAGGCGCGGCAAATCCATTTTGGGCAAATCGGTCACGCCTTTTTTCGGCGTTTTCATCTGTTCCAATTTAATTTGCACTTTGCCCACGCGCAAACCGAGGCCCCCTTCCAACACGGTGCGCGCAACATCCATCACCTGATTCGTCTTTTGTTTCACATCCACATCGGACGTTGTAACCAAATCCACCATCACATCCACACCATCGCCTTTGCCCTTGAATACTTTGGGCTGCGCGCGAAGCACGCCCGGCAGCGGGTCAAGTGCGTACTGCAATTGTGTCATAATCGCGTCCGCGCTCATCAAGACGTCCGCGCCCTGAATGGACTTGAGACGCATTCGCAGTTTGCCGCTCGGCATGAGTTCCAAATACAGCAGCAGCAACGAAAACACCAACGCCAAAATCGCGACGCCGATGCAAAAGAATTGCGGCGGTCCCAATTGTTCTGCCGTAATGGCATTCAGCGCGGGCGTCAGTGTCGCTCCAATCGCGGGGCGTGCAAAAATAACTCCACCCACCGCCGCGCACGAAAACAACACGACGAAAAGCAAAAGCATTACAATCAGAGTTCGATTGATGAAATTCATGATGGCACCTCGCGGAACAAGAATGACGCGTATTATATCTCTATTCCGAAATTTCCAGACGATATTGAAAACGCCCCACACGCACAAGAATCGTTGCGCCAAGCGCAATGCCCAGCAACGCCAACCCAACGCCCGACAAAATCAAACCGACATAGAACGCGCCCGGGCGATACAAAAACTCGACGCGATGTGAACCTTCCGGCAGCAATACCGCGCGAAAAATCACGTCCGCGCGCGTCATCGGCGCGGGGGCGCCGTCCACCAAAACGGTCCAGCCCGGGTCCCACGCGTCCGCCAACACCAAATATCCTTCCGAATCCAGACGCGCTTCAATCACCACGCGTTCATTTTCGTACAACATAATGTCCGCGCGCTCGTTGAATCCTTGCCCCACATCCGTTTCAAATTCGGGACCTTCGGCGACATAAATTTCCGCGTTCGGTTCGGGCGAACGCAATTGGCGAAATGCCTCCGCGTCGTCCGCGCGTTTGACATTGTGCGTGATAAAGGCACGCGGCGACGCGTCTTGATTTTCATACACCGCGACATCTTCACTGCGGTACACCAACGCATGTCGCCCTTTGCCTAACAACGGCGCGAGGTCCAGCGCCGCGTCGCCTGTCAAAAGTTTTATGCTCTGAATGTGCAACAGCCCCGCGTCAATTTTGGGTTCGACGCGCAGCGACACAATCGGCGCGGGTGAATCGGCAAAATTGAGGCGTGTGCGAAACGTGTGTCCGACATGGTTTTCAATCGGAAAGGCGGAACGCGCGGGAAACGACGACGCGATTTCGGGGCGCGCATGTTGAATCGTCCGCAACACATCGCTGCGCTCATACGCCCATTCCGCCGTATCGCGTCCGGCTTGAAGCTGCACGCGATATTCTTTGCCGTTTTCGTCTGTCAAAATCACATCGGCAACCGGCGCGCCGTTTTGCAAACTTGCAGATTGCGCGAGTGACGATTCGATTTCGATGCTGTCGGAATCCACAATCGAAAATTCGAGCGGCGCGGAAATCGCGTCGAGCAAAAAGGGATTGTAAACGTCCGCCGCTTCCGTTTTGGGGTCAACCGGCAAAAGTTGCGGAATCAAAAAATAACGCGCGCCCAATTTATTCAACATCACGGGCGAAGGATTCGTGAGAAATTCGCGCGTATTGCGCGGCGTCAATGGCGTGTAACCATGCGCGGCACTCACATCGTGCGCGGCATTGAGATTCGGATACAAACTTGCGTTCATCACCGATGTCCACGGCAAAATCCATTCGCTCGTGAACACGCGCGCATAGTTTTGCAAATTCAAATGTTCGAGCACGCGCGGGCGCGGAAAAATTTCGGCGCGCGGCGCGATTTGATTGTACGTCAGCGCATACACCGAACTGAACGCCAACAAATCAATGAGCGTGAGCCCCAACGCCGCAGTCGTAAAAAACGCGCGGCTCGTTTGCGAGGCGCGCAGGGCGAGCAGCAGCGGGAGCGCGCCAAAAAGGACAGGCAAGCCGCGCCACGCGTCGAGCCACGCCTCCACGCTCAACACATTGACAAAGACAAGAATAACAATGGTGAGCAATAACGTCGCCGTGAACGTCAGCAGCGCGCTGCGAAACATTTTTGACGTAAAGGTTTTCGCGCGCAGCGCGTCGAATCCAAACCCCGCGAGGAGCGCCAACGCAAAGGCAAACGGAAATAAAAAGCGCGCGGGGACGCGAAAGAGATTAAACAAAGGCAGCGCGCGCAGGGCGGGATACAGCGGAGTATGTCCGCCAAACGCGAGGAGCAGCGCGCCGAGCGCGAGCAAAACCCAAAACAAAATTTTCCACTCGCGTTTCAAAAAAATCGCGGCAATGGCAAATACCAACGGCAAACTCCCAATGTACGCAATCACTTCGACGGACGTATTCGGAAATGGGTTGCCGCGCAAAAAGGGCGCGCCGAGCAGCGCGAGATAGAGCGGATTGTACGAAAACGTCGTAAAAAATTCTTGGTCCACCCCCCCCGCCCGCGCGGACTGTTGCGCGAATTCAAACGACGGCAGCAATTGCGCCGATGCGATGAGCGCGCCGAGTGCGAGCGCGACGAATGGAATGACGAATGACGAATGACGAATGATAAATGACCGCTCTACTTTAACGTCCTTTGTCCTTCGTCCCGCGTCAATCGCCTTTGCGACAACGTACACCCCAAACACCACACCATTTATCAACGCGAACTGCGGATGCCCGCCGAGCCACTGCAACGCGAACGCGAGCGTCAGCAATGTCCACATGAGCAGGCGATGAAAACCCGCGCGCCATTGTTCGTACAAATACAAAAGCCAGGGCAGCCACGCCGCTACACTCAATACGTTCGGATGCGTGATGCGCGCCGCGCCGAATCCGCCGAGCATGAGCGTCAACGCCGCAATCGTCGCGCCCGTTGTCGAAATATGTTTCACGCGCGCAAACAAAAAAAGTCCCGCGCCGAGAAACGCGAGATGGAGCAAAATATCATAATTGAGCGCGAGGTCAATCGGAAGCACGCGATAGAGAACGAGATGGAGCGGATACAACGCGCCTGTTTGCATTTCGGCAAGGAGCGGAATGCCGGTCAAAATTTCGGGCTGCCACAACGGCAAGCGTCCTTCGCGCAGCGCGTCGGCGTACAACACGCGTGTCGGAAAAAAGAAACGCGCAAGGTCGCCGAAAAAAAACATGCCGAGCCCGAACGTTGCGCGCCAATAAAAAACAAACGGGACGAGGATAACAAAAGCGAGGGCGAGCCAATCGTAAAATTTACGAAACCCGTTTTCTTTGCCTGTGGTGCCGAGAAAACGGGTCTGTAAAATTTCGTCAGCGGATTGTTTAGGGTCCGACATCTTGAACATTTGCTTGAGCTGTCGCAGGCACAATGCTTTCAACCTGGATTTTATCCGGCACACTCACGGCGCGCAACTCGCTTTGATACGAACCCGGCAAACAGCGCGGCACATCAATCACAATCTGCACATCATCCGGCGTCAGCGTTTGCAAAATCGGCAGCGGTCCCGACAAAATCACTTGCACCGTCGCGGGCGAAATCTGCGTCGGCAAATTGCACGACGCGCTCGAGTCCACTTGCCGCTGCACCGTGAGTCCGCTCAATACCGGTTCGATTGCCACGCGCAGCATCACATCATTCGCATTCAAGACCGAAACGCCCTCCGGTAATTTTAACCGCAGCCGCTGCGTCAGACTTTCTTTTGCGCCATTCACATCGAGCGCTTCGGTTTCGACAAAACCGCCGAGTTGATTCAACGCGTCCGGCGCGCCGACGAGCGTGACCGTCGCGGGGTCCACACTGATGTCGCTCACCCAGTAGCCCGACGCAACGTTGCCGCTCATCACTGCCTTGACTGCCGCGTCTTTGTAGCCCACGCGTTGTTCGACCGAAATCGCGACGGTGACAGTGGACGGTTCAATTTTCAAGTTTTGAATTTGCGCGCCCTGCGCGTCGTACAACAAAACGCTCGCTTGGCGCTCCACATCCGTTTTTGCCCCGCGCAGCGCCACTTCGACAGTCGCATCGTTGATGCGTTGAATATCGTTTTGCGGACCCGTTATCATCACTGTTGCCGGAGAAACCTGCGGCGCTTTCATCACATAGCCGAGGGGCGCTTCATCCAACACACGCACGCGCACTTGAATCGCGACGGTCGAAATTTTTTCTACCCGCACCTGCACGCTCGGCGGGTCAATCGCCAACACGCGCACACTTGGGTCGTCGCTGGTTGCATTGAGCTGTACCGTGTGTTCGCCTTCGCTCAAGCCGCCCAAATCCGCCGTGATGCGAAAATTGGAATTGTCCAACGAGTCCCAATGATTCGTCGCCGTTCGAATGCGCACACGCGCCGCGAGACGCGAAGGGTCAAGCAATGTCATTTCCTGACTGCGATTGACAAACTGTATCGGAATCGCATCGGGGAACAAACCTTCACGTAACGGGTTTTCTTCGTTCGTCGCCACAATCCAGACCACAATGGCAAAAAAAAGTGCCATGAGAATGGACGACGCATTCGAAACCAAAGAACGGAACATGAAAAAAAAGAAACGGAAAGAATGGAAAACAGGGAACCGGGAACCAGACCCGGTCCCTGACTATTGGCTGCGCGCGCTCCCTGTCTCCATCATTTGCCTACCGATGTGCTTTTCGTATTCGTCACACCGAGCAGCGGACCAAACAAGCGGCGCATCGAACTTGCCGGGGCGCGTCCCGTGTACAAATTTGTGAGTGCGCGGTTGAGATTGCCTTCATCCAGATTACGAAGCAGACGCCCATTGTGCGCGAGTGAGATTCCGCCTGTTTCTTCACTCACCACAATCGCGATAGCGTCCGTGCTTTCGGTAATGCCCAATGCCGCGCGATGGCGCGTTCCCAAATCGCGGTCCACATCAGGATTTTCGGAAAGCGGGAGCATACAACTCGCCGCGAGAATGCGTTCGTCGCGAATGATGACCGCCCCGTCATGCAAATTCGTATGCTTGTTGAAAATCGTCAATAACAAATCCACCGAAACTTCGGCGTCAATCTTGACGCCCGTGTCAATGTATTCTTGCAGTCCCGTGCGCCCTTCGAGAATGAGCAACGCGCCGCACAATTGGCGCGACAGTGTGCCGGCGGCGCGCGAGAGCGTCAACAAAAATTTTGTGGTGGTATCGGTGGCGCGTGCGCCGATTAAATTGCGCGGGCGGCCGAGTCGTTCAAAGGCGCGGCGCAGTTCGGGTTGAAAAATGACGGGGATTGCAACCAACAGCGCGGGGATGGAATTGCGAATGAGCCAATTGAACGCGGTGAGGTTTAGAAAGGTGCTGGCAAGCACGGCGACGAACGCGACCAAAAGAATCCCGCGCAGCAAAATCACCGCGCGGGTGCCGCGAACGAGGTAAAACAGTCCAAGAAAGACGAGCGCGACGAGGAGGATATCAATGACGCTCGAAACATTCAGCCGTGCTAAAAGCTCTTGTTCACTCAACGTTTATTCCGTTTGTGGTTCGCGCAATTCCAACAGCAACTTGCGATAATCATCCACCTGCGGCGGCTTGAGCGCGATAATGTCCTGTATGACGCCAACCGCCTCACTGTGGCGATTGGCATTCAACAAACGCTCGCCCAAGTCATCCAGCACCTGTACCGCTTTCGCCTGGTCGCCCATGTCGGCGAGACTCTTGGCGTAACGCCGCTGAATCAACGTGTGTTCGGGAAATTCTCGCGCGAGCGAGGTCAGCAGCGCGTGCGCGTCGCGCGGGCTATGTTCATAACGCTTGAGCAGCTCATTCAGTTCCGCTTCCGCTTCAATCGTTTGCCCTTTGCGCAGATACAAATCAATTAAATTGTACTGTGCGTTTTCATCGTCCGGACTGGTCTGCCGAATCTCTTGAAACAGCGCGAGCGCCTTGTCATATTCGCGCAGTTTCATGTACGCCATTGAGAGACGCGCCCGTAATTTGTCCGACACCCCACCGACAACCCCTGCGCGTCCCGCCATCGCCAGACCTTCGGCATACTTGTCCGCCGCTTGCCGCAGTTTGCCCGCGTTCTCGAGTCCCTGCCCGACACTTTCGTATTCGTCGAGCGCCTGCGGCAATTGCCCGCTCTGCACCAACACACTAATCAATTTTGTGCGCCGCGCCACATCGTCGGGTCCGAGCTTGAGCGCCTGTTTATAAAACGAAATGGCTTTCGGCAAATCACGCCGCGCTTCGGCAGTCTCCGCGAGCGCATCGTATTTTTGCAACGCTTCGGGAATGCGTCCCGCCGTCACTGCGATTTCTGCCAACTGGACATGCGCGGGCAAATAGTTGGGCGCGAGTTCAATGGCTTGATAGGCAAGGTCTCCGGCGGAATACAATTTTCCCGCGCGCATCAATTCATCACTCAAACGCAAGAGTTCAATCACGCGCTGCATTTCGGGCGTCTCAAACACTTCTTGCATCGAAAGCGGTGTGCCCCCGAGCGCTTCCGTCGAAATGTGTTCACGCACTTCGCGCACCTTGTCCTGCCAGCCCTTGCTGTTCAAAAAGTCGAGCAGCGTCGCGCGGAATTTTTTCGCGGACTCGTCATCACCTTTCGCCTGATAACTTTCCGAAAGCGATTGATATAGTCGGATTACCTGGTCAGCTTGCGCACGACTGACCGTAGACAGGTCTACAATCTTCATCGCTTGCAGATAATGGTCGAGCGCCTCATCTACTTTGTTTTGCGCGCGATACGATTGCCCTAACGCGAAATGCGACGCCACCGCGAGGTGTGGCAATTTCGCCGTTTCTTGCAACAGCGCGATGGCGTACTCGTGCTGCAATGTGTTTTGGTACAAAATCGCGAGATTAAATTGCATTTCGGGACGCGCGCTGCCTCCGCTGCGACCCAACAATTGTTCATACAATTCAATCGCCTGGCGCGTTTGCCCCTTTTGCTGCGCGTCAATCGCCCGCGCCAAGATCGAATCGGCATCCACGCCACTCTGACTGATAGGGTCGCCGCGCCGCCACGGGGTTTTTTCATCCAGCAGCGAGCCCGCAAGTTTCGCCAGGGTGCTGCGCCGCGCGAGTTCGACGGGACTCGCGCCCGCTTGCGCGGCGAGCGTTGCGCCGCGTCCGGTCAATTCATTCAACAAAAAGCGCGCTTGTGTGTTATCCGATTCGAGAATCAACGCGCGTTCCACACATTGGGTTGCGCGCGCGGCGTCGCCGGACTTTTGCGCGAGTTTTGCCAGCGCGAGGTATTCGCGCGCGGCAGGTCCGTTGTGTCCCGCTTCGGTGAACGACGCCGCGAGTTTTTCGTGCGGCTCGGCGCGCTCGGGGTCAAGCGTACTTGCTTTGCGCCACGCCTCCACCGCTTTGTTCATTTGCTTTTGCGCGTTGTACATGTCCGCCAACTGCATGTACGCGGTGACCGCATCGCTCTTGCGATTCATCTTTTCCAAAATAATCGCGACGCGCGCGAGCGGCACCGGGTCATCCGGCTGCATCTTGGCAAGCACTCGGTACTCGGCGAGCGCCTCTTCGTTTTTGTTGGATTCTTGGAGCGCGAGCGCGAGACCGCTGTGCGCGGAGGAATCATCGGGAAATTCCGTGAGCGCGCGGCGATATTCTTTAATCGCCGTATCCCACCGCCGGTCCCACGCAGCGTTCGACGCTTTTTTCAACGCGTCCTGAAAAGCAGTTTTGTTCGCGGGCATAAGAAAAAGTGCCGGGTGTCAAAGGTGACGAGTGACGAGAAAAACGAGAAACGAGAAGCGAGAAATGGATCGCGTAGGGGCTGTGCCTGACAAGCCGTTTTGTGGCGACGCTTGCCCACGCAAATGTGAATCGTAAAATAGCAGTGAAAAGATTACCACAATGTAAGTAATCCATCAAGCGGAAATTGGGGCTATTTTCGTTTTCACTTTGCGATTCTCCGCACATGATTTACAATAGCGCGCCGTTATGAAAATCGCCGTAGATGCGATGGGCAGTGATGCTCGACCGGTGCCGGATGTATTGGGCGCGGTGGAAGCGGCGCGCGAGTACGATGTCGAGATTTTGCTGGTGGGACCGCAAGCGCGCATTCAGCAAGAACTTGATAAAATCGGCAATGTGCCTGCGGGGATTCACATTTGCAATGTGACGCAAGAGATTGCAATGAACGAGCATCCCGCGAATGCCGTGCGCGAAAAAAAAGATTCGAGCATTGTTGTCGGCGTGCAGCAGGTGAAACAAGGGAACGCCGACGCGTACGTTTCGATGGGACACACGGGCGCGAATCTTGCCGCCGCGATTTTTCACTTGCAGCGCATCAAGGGCATCCATCGTCCCGCGCTCGGCGCGTTGTTTCCCACGCCAAAGGGTCCCAGTTTGTTGATTGACGTTGGCGCGAACACCGATTGCAAGCCGGAGTGGCTCGAACAATTTGCGATGATGGGCCAAGTGTATGTGCGCGCCGTGTTGGGATTGGAAAAGCCGCGCGTGGCATTGCTGGCAAACGGCGAAGAAGACATCAAAGGCAATCAAGCCGTTCAAGAAGCGCACGCGTTATTGAAACAACGCGCGGTGCGCAACGAAATAAATTTTGTCGGCAACATGGAAGGCAAGGATGTTCCCGCGCATCTCGCGGACGTGATTGTCGCGGATGGCTTTGTTGGGAATATCGCGTTGAAAACGGCAGAAGGCATTGCGAAAATGTTGAACGAGTTGATTCGCTCCGAAATCAAATCCAATCCGCTTTCGATGCTCGGCGGCGCGCTTGCGATGCCTGCATTCAACAAAGTGAAAAAAATTTTGGACTATACGGAATATGGCGGCGCGCCGCTTTTGGGCGTGAACGGTGTTGTCATTATTGGGCACGGACGCTCGAACCATGTCGCGGTAAAAAACGCGATTCGAGTTGCCAAGCGCGCCGTCGAAACAAATATCCTCGAAACGATTCGCAACGGAGTTGCTCCGCGCGAATAAATTCTAGTTTGTTGTTTCGAGCAGCGCGAGGAAATCTGCCGCAAAAACCACAGCGCGAGATTCTTGACTCTGTTCGGAATGACAACACACGTTGTCTTGATTCGCACTCTTCCCCCCCCCCTTCGTGAACCGGTTATGCTTGACCAATTGTTTGAAGAGCGGTACCTGCCCGAACCGCTTGTGCAAATGGCGCGCGTCTCGCGGCATCGTCGCCCACGCGTCGTCATCACGGGCCTCAGCGCGTTGTCGCCAAACGGCAGCACGGTTCAAGAATTTTGGCAAAACACCTTGAACGGCATCAGCGGCATTTCACAAATTACACGTTGGGATTCTTCGCGCTATCCCTCGCGCGTTGCCGGACAAATCAAAAATTTTGAACCGCGCGATTTCATGGATTTCAAAGAAGCGCGGCGCATCGCGCGCTGTTCGCAATTTGCCATCGCGTGCGCGAAAATGGCAGCACAAGACGCGCGTTTGCAATTGCCGGTTGAGGACCGCGAGCGCGTCGGTGTCTTGATTGGCACGGCGGTTGGCGGCGTGGACGCCACCGAAGAAAGTTTGCACGTGATGATCGAGAAAGGGTGGAACCGCATTTCACCGTTCGCGATTGGTGCAGCGATGCCGAATGCGCCCGCGTTTCACGTGAGCATGACGACGGGCGCACACGGCTATTTGGGAACGATTACTGCCGCCTGTTCGTCCGGCACGCAGACGATTGGCGAAGGCGCGGAATTGATTCGGCGCGGCTGGGCGGATGTGATGTTTGTAGGCGGGACGGAAGCGGGCGTTGTGCCCGTCGGCATCGCCGCCTTTGCCCAAATGCGCGCGATTAGTACGCATTACAACGACGCGCCCGAAACCGCATCGCGTCCATTTGATACGACGCGCGACGGTTTTGTGATGGGCGAAGGCGCGTCCATTCTCGTCCTCGAATCGCTCGAACATGCGATTGCGCGCGACGCGCCGATTTATGCCGAA
The DNA here is from genome assembly GCA_937870825.1 of uncultured Chloroflexota bacterium. GTDB lineage: Bacteria > Chloroflexota > Anaerolineae > UBA4142 > SHND01 > SHND01. The sequence continues at coordinate 113,673 of CALMZO010000151.1, forward strand.
GTGCTTGGCAGTTCCGTCGCGTCCGATGCGTTCGATGTTGTCGCTCCCGACCCGAGCGGCGACGGCGAAGTGCGCGTCATGCGGCTCGCGCTTGCCGACGCGGGCGTGAGCGTGGACGAAATTGATTACATCAGCGCGCACGCGACGTCAACCATTGTCGGAGACAACATTGAGGCAAAAGCAATCAAGAAATTGTTTGGCGAGCGCGCGTTCCAGATTCCCATCAGCGCGCACAAGTCCATGATTGGACATACGCTCGGTGCGGGCGGCGCACTCGAAGCCGTCGTCTGCACGCTCACGCTGCGCGACCAAAAAATTCATCCCACCATCAATCTCAAGGTACCCGACGCGGAATGTGTCGAGCTCGACCTCGTTCCCAACACCGCGCGCGATGCAGGCGTCGAAACGATTCTGTCCAATTCGTTCGGACTCGGCGGACAGAATGCGTGCTTGGTGTTGAGAAAATTTGATGATTGAACAGTAGCAGGTAGCAAGTAGTAGCTAGTAAGGTCGAACCCATGCTACATGCTACCTATTCCCTATTACTCACAACATGGCACAGATTGTTACAAACACTCCTCTCGTCGAACGCAACGGACGCTACGGGCGCTGGATTACAACCGCGTCGCTGCTCGTCATTCTCGCACCCCTGGCGATTACGCTGCCTTCGCTCTTTTCCGGCAGAAACGATTTGCCGACAGACCAACTCGTCATCATGTACGGCGCGTTGATAATCGGTTTGGTGTTATCGAATGTCGGCGGTTATTTTCTCAATCGTTGGGGTTTCAAGTATTACGAAGCGGTTGGCAACGCGCTCAAAGGGACTGATAAAAAGTATCGCCTCTACAATTATTCACTGCCCGTGAACCATGTTTTGCTCACACCGTATGATGTCACGGTGCTGCTCTTGAAAAATCTGGAAGGACAAATTTCGGCGACCCAAAACGGATGGCGCGGCAGTGTAAGCATTTTGCGTTTGCTCCGTTATTTCAGCAGCGAGCAGTTGGGCAATCCGACACAGGATTTGGAAAAGCAAAAAGAAAAATTGCGCGCCTTTGTTCACGAGCGATTGGGTGAAAATTTCAAACCGCCGATTGATGGGTTGATCATTTTTACCAATCCGCGCGCGCAAGTGGAAATCACAAACGCCGATTTGCCCGTCGTCATTTTAAGTTCGGGACCCGATGCGCTCAAGAATGCGTTAAAGAAACCCAAACACATTCAGCCGATGTCAAAAACGATGTACGATGCGCTGTACGAATTGTTCGAAGAAGAAGCCGAAGCGCGACGAATCGAAGCGCAACGCGGCTTGGTGATTGCCGGGCGAAAGATTTTTTGAGATGCAAATCTCTTTGATGGTCGAAGGGCAAGCGGGCTTGACGTGGGAACGGTGGAAAACACTCGCCGCGCGCGTCGAGCAGTGGGGCTTTGCCGGTTTGTATCGCTCCGACCATTTCACCAATCCGTCACCGCCAAATCAAAACTCGCTCGAGATGATTGTTTCGCTGACGTACCTTGCCGACCATTCGCGCAATATCCACTTTGGTCCGCTCGTCGCGCCGTTTTCGTTTCGTGACCCGGTGATGCTCGCGCGTCAAGCGGCGGACATTGACGAACTTTCTAAAGGCAGAATGATTCTCGGCGTCGGCGCGGGTTGGCAGCAGCGCGAACATGAAATGTTCGGATATCCTTTGCTCGATGTTGCTGCGCGCATGGAACGTTTTGCGGAGGGATTGCGCGTCGTTCGCGCGTTGTTGAAAAGTGACGCGCCGGTCTTGTTCGCCGGAAAATTTTACACTCTGCGCGACGCGGAAATTTTGCCGCGTCCGCACAAGACAAAAATTCTTGTCGGCGGAAACGGCGTCCACAGAACACTGCCACTTGCCGCGAAATATGCGGATGTGTGGAATGGCGTACAATTGAGCCCCGCGCAGTTTCAAGCACTCGCCGCGAAATTGGACGATTGTCTCCGCGCGCCGGGGCGCGCGCCAACGGAATTGAAAAAGACGGCGGCGACATTTATTTTTTTCGGACGCAGCCGCGACGCGCTCGAACAACGCGTAACGCGCGTCCGCACACGTTCTGAAGAATGGCGCAATCTGCCACTCGAACAATTGCTTGCCGAGTTGCGCGCGCGAAACAATTCCATCACCGGACTCGCCGACGATGTCATTCCACAAATTCGCGCGTACGGCGACGCGGGCGTCGAGGAATTGATGCTGCAAATTTTTGACAGCGATGATGTGGACGGACTTGTAGCGTTCGCGGAACACGTGATGCCGCACGTCGCATCTTGACCATCACCAAAGAATAAATCACTATGCCATTAACACTCTCTGATTACCAACGCCCGCCGCAGGACAATGGGCGCGGCATTGACGGATTTCCCGCCGCAGGTTGGAAAGGCGGCGAACGCGGTTTTGATGTGTGGATTGCCGAATTGCAGCAGCTCGGGGTGAAATGGCTGCGCGTCATGGACGACAGCGGCGATTCGCTTCCATTCTGCGAAAAATTATTGCGCGCGGGAATCTTTCCGATTGTAAAAATTCTGCGCCGCGATTTGCCGCCGAACGATTCGCCCGAACCCAATCCGGGACACATTTCTGCACGCGAAGAATTGACCATCAAAAAATTGATTGACGCCGGTGTGCTCTATTTTGAAACCAACAACGAGCCGGACAATCCGGTCGAATGGAAGCAACACGCCGTACCCGGCAATTTAGAAGAAGCGGCAAAACTCGTCGCGCTCAATTGGTTGTTTGACGCGCGTTTCATCATCGAAGCGGGCGGGTATCCCGCACTGCCTGCCGTGAGCAGCGGCAGCGGCATGGATTTGCTCGGCGCGCTCGCGTCGCTCGGACGTCAGGATATTTTGCTCGACGGCGGTTGGATTGCGGTACACAACTTTGGACACAATCGCCCGTTGAATTTTCCAAATGACCGCGTGAATCAAAACGGTACCCCGCTTTCCGCGCAAGAATACGATTTCGGTCCTCTGACACAATGGGTGTGGTGGGACACGGCGCTCGGCCGCGCAAATACATTGGACGAAGTGAACGCGCTGCGCGCGACTCGCAAAAGCGCAGGACAAGTTATCGCGCACGACCACGCCGCATTCCGCGAGTACGAATATATGGACGCGCTGGCGAAAAAATATGTAGGACGTTCCATTCCGATTATTGGCACCGAAGGCGGCTATCAAGTGGGACGCCGCACCGACGGGCGTTATCCGCGCATCACACCTGCGCTCCAAGCGGATTTAACGGTTGCAATGTTTGAATTTATGCAGCGCGACGCGCCGGACTATTTTTTTGCGACGTGTCCCTGGCTTTTGGTGGGAAATCCCAAAACGCAAGCGAGCGCATGGTACAGTGATTTTTGGGACAAGACGATTCGGATGGGAAATCAAAATGGGAGCGACATTCCGCCTGTTGCGATTCCCGACTATCGCGTCGGTGAACGATTGCCCGTTGTCGTGGCGGTGAAAGCAATGGCGAGCGTTTCGCGCAATACACCGCGCACCGCTGCCCCGGCGCCCGCGTTTGTTTCTGCCACACCCGCGCCGAGCACGATGCCGCCGCCCCCCCCCCCACCGAGCGAAGAAAGCATCTATCTCGTGCAGCATGGCGAAACCCTCGGCTCGATTGCGAAAAAATTTGGCGTCACGATTTACGCACTGGCAATGGCGAACGCATTGAGTGAAAATGCGCGCATCATCGCGGGACAGCGGCTTGTGATTCCGCCGCCGCCCGATGTGTTGCCGCCCGCAATGCCGGAAGAAATCGCGCCCGCGCCGGTTGTGCCGCAGAGCCCGCCGCCGCCGCAAGTTCCCGAATGGTTCAGCGCAACAGGAACCGTTGCGCCCTCAAGCCCTCCGCCCATGTACGTGCCGCCTCCGCAAAACAGCGCTCCATCGTACAATCCTGTCCAGACCCCTTTGCAACCGTCCATCGTGCAAAAGACCGCGCCGCCACCGATGGCTCAACCCGCCGCGCCACAATCCGCGCCCGCGCCGCGCCCCGCGCCGCCGCGTCCGCCGCGCGCGCCGAGTCTGGTCACGCCGCTCGACCCGCGCCTCACGGCGTTGAACGTGCGCGTCGAATACGCGAACGTCAAAGCCGGCGAGCCGTTTTGGAAATTGTTGCGCGCGGAATATCAAGACCCCACGCAATCGAACGGCAATCATCACATGCTCTATTCTTTGCTTGACGCCAACGGCAAGCCCGTTCTCGTACAGCGCGTCTTTCAGGGATTGGGCGACATTCATGCCGATTCGTTCACCGACGCATTCGGGCGCGCAAAAATTCCCATGTGGGAAACGTTCAATCCGTCGAACGGCGAAATCGGACCGTATTCCGCGTGGGTTGCCGGACTCCCCAGCGACAAAATTATCGGTCTCGGAATGCCCAACGGCATGTCGGTCAATTTTGTGTTGACGTGGCAGAAAACTACAAGTAGCAGGTAGCATGTAGCAAGTCACTTGGATTTCTTTACCTGCTACCTGCTTCCTGTTACACGGCACTTTTGAAATTCCTCTCGCGTCTCGCGCCGATTTTCGTTTTCACTGCCACGTTCGCGCTTGAACTCTCCACCCTCGCACCCGGCATGTTGCGCGGGGACAGCGGCGAATTTCAGTGGGCGATGGCATCGCTGAATGTGGCGCACGCGACGGGCTATCCCCTTTTCACGCTGCTCGGCTACGGCTGGTATCTCGTTCCCCTTTCGAACAATATCGCGTGGCAATTGAATTTGCTCGCGCCGTTTTTTGGCGCGCTCGCGACGGCGACAATTTTTATTTTCATTCGTTCACTCACTGCGCGCAGTGCTCCTGCGTTCATCGGCGCGCTGTTTTTCGCGCTCACGCCCGTGATGTGGTTCAACGCGAGTATTTTGGAAGTGTATTCGCTGCACGCGTTTTTGCTCGCGCTCATTTTGTACTTGGTGTGGCGATGGACGCTCCACCCAAAACAAAACGGCGCTCTCTATCTCGCGTTTTTCGTACTCGGTCTCGCGCTCGCGCATCATCGCCTCATCGTTCTCGCGCTGCCTGCGATTTTTATCTGGATATTGATCACGGATTACCAATTCCTTTTAAACCTCCCACGCCTCGTACTTTGCTTCCTCCTACTCCTTCCCGGCCTCGCACTCTATGCGTACGTGCCGCTGCGTTTACTGCCCGAAGGATTCAGTTGGGACTTTGCGTTCTATGACATTATTCTCGGACGCGAGTACGCGACATCGCTCTTGCGCGAAATCAATCCGCTGCCGGTGCTGGTTGAAATTCCGGTACGGAATTTTCATGTAGGGCTTGTGTTGGCAATGATTGGCGCGGTGACATTGTTTCGACGCGCGAAAAATCTGAATCTCGCGTTGTGGCTGATTTATCTTGTTGATGTTGTGTTCGCGCTCATCTACAGTGTTCCCGACATTGAGGTTTTTCTCACGTCGAGTTTTGTCGTCATTGCGATTTGGATTGGCGCGGGCGCGGCGTTTCTTTTCGAATGGCTTGGCGCGCGCGTTGGCGGATTGCACGCGCGGCGCGCGCAGTTGCCATTCGCGTTTGTGATGCTCGCGATTTCGTTGTTGGGAATTTTGCATTACGGCGAAATTCAAACGGCGGTCGCAAAAGAAGCCGCGCCCGAAGCGCGCGCGCGCGCGATTGCGGCGATGAATTTGCCACAAGGCGCGCTGCTCGAACTCGATTGGGAAACGGCGACGGCGTTACGCTTTTTGCAGACGACAGAAAAATTGCGTCCCGATTTGGATGCGCGTTTGATTGCGCTGAATCAGCGCGAGGAATTTTGGCGCGTGTTATACAATGCGAACGCGGGACGCGCGGTATTGGTCGAACGCGGCATTGTGTGGACACGCGCGCCTGCGGGTTTTATCGCCGCGCCGCGCGAAAATGACCTCGCGCAAATTTTGCGCGCGCCGATTGAAATGAATCGCGTCCGCGCTCAAGTGAGCGACGCGGTGGATTTACTCGGGTACCATTCCAGAGCCGACGCGTTCATCGTGTACTGGCGCGTGAACAAACCAATGAACAAAGATGTGGCAACCTTTGTCCATTATCTGGATGCGAACGGTGAAAAAATCGCGCAAGACGACCGCGCCGCGTGCTGTGAGGCAGTGTACGGGTATCGCACAAGCGAATGGGAAGAGGGGCAAATTTATGCAGATGTTTTCAAACCCGCGCCCGAAAATACGAAAGCGTTTTTGGTGGGCATGTACGAAAATGTGAATGGCGACCTGGTGCCGTATGGTGAGGAAATTACCATCAAGCCGTAAATTTGGTACGACTCGGATTCAGTGCTAGAATCCCGGTACTTCGTCAGACATGTTCGTCCATCATTTTTTGCAACTTCCTCGCGCGCAGTTTTCGAAATTCTCCAAGGATGGTTAAATGACTGAAACGCGTTTTACGTGGCGGTGGCTGCTTGTCATCGCGCTCGTCGGCATCATCATGGGTCTTGCCGTTGGACTTGCGACGGGCTGGATTCTTTTCCCCAATATCGGCGGCTCCAACGTCGCGGGGCTTTCGGCTTTGGCGCAAAATGATTACATCGTTCTCGTCGCCAATACCTACGCGTACGACCAAGATTTGGCGAAAGCAAAAGAACGCTTGCGTCAATTGCAAGAAAAAGATTTAAAGACGCGCGTCGAGCGTCTCGCCAAAACATTGTCCGCGCGCAAAGACCCATCGGCTGCCAACGTCGCCGACCTTGCCGTCGCATTGGGTTCGGAGAGCAGCGAGGTTCAAGAACTCGCGCTCGTCGCCGCGAACGACGGATGGGGCGCCGATTCGGAACCGATTGAAGCGGTTGAGCCGACCAAAGTCGCGCGCAGTGATAGCAATTCCAATGTGAGCGTCGAGAAAACGGCAACGGCGCCCGCGCAGCCGACGGGTGACAAACAGCGGCCCGCGCGTCAAACGAAAACCGCTGCGGCGGCGGCGCAAGCCACAGCAAGCGCCGCGCCGACAACCGAACCCGAAGCAACGCAGGAACCTGAACCGACGCAAGCTGCGCCGAAACCGACGGCTCTTCCCAAGTCAACAGATGTACCTGCAACACCGGTTCCTGCCGCCGCGCCCCGCCCAAACACACAATGGTTGCCGCCACTCGAATCCGATTGGCCCACCACAGCGTTTTTCCGCCCCGCGGATGTCGCGCCGGGGCAAGAGTATTGGCGATTGGTAAAAGCGCTCTATTGTGACGCCGCCTCTGACGGAAGTCAGGATGGCGACGGGCGCAATGGATGCCCGGAAATGCCGGGAGGACCTCTTGGCGTTGGCACGTATGTCATGCTTCTCAACCCGGACGGCTCACGGGCTGAGGCGCAGTTGAATGTGCGCTTTGAGAACGGCACAGGGGACAAGATTGGTCCGGACATCATTTCACCCAAGGATGCGGGCGACCAATGCAATTGCAATTACTCATGGGAATCATCCAACTACCTTGTCCAGGTGGAGGGGGCGAGTGACGCAGTAGGCGGACTCTGTTTGTGCAGCCGGTACAAAAATTTCGGTTCTCGCTCCCACGTACGGTATTTTTTCTGGTTTCAGAAAACCATACGCTGAACGCGCGGACATGATCTCTCGTGTGCCCAAGACGATACAGAGAAATGAGCAACCTCAAGCGCATGTCCGCTCCATTTTGACTTGCCAACGCCCGACGCGGTAGAGTTTTTGGATAGGATGAATTTCCTACATCATGTTTTCGGGAATAGGCATATCGTTAGCAAGTGGTTGTGCGTTTCGACATGATATGAACATACTCTGTAATGCATCGAGCTCGAACGCGATACACCCTTGAAGGAGGGACAGAATGAAAAGAACACATTTCCTTTTCGTAGGTGCGTTGGTCGTACTGTTGGCATTAACTCTGGTGCTCTCGCCGACCGGCGCTCTGGCAAAAAAAGAAACAGCCAAAGTTCGCGGTAAAATCACAGCGCTTGACACGACTGCGGGGACCGTCACCGTACAAGACAAAAAAAGCGGCGAATCGGTCACGGTCACGGTGGACGAAAATACGCGCATTCACAAGAACGAACAAGAAGGCGCAGCATTGACCGACCTCGCCGTCGGCGACAGAGCGGGTGTACGATACAACAAGGAAACCCTCGTCGCCAAACGCATCCAAGCCAAAAGCCCGAAAGTAGAATTGTCAAAAGTGCACGGACTTGTCACGGCAATTGAAGGTCAAAACGTAACCATTGACCCGAAAAAAGGCGAGCCCGTGACGGTAGTCGTCACCGACGCCACCAAAATTACGCGCGATGACGTTGATGCCGCGCTGGGAGCTCTGGTCGTGGGAGACCATGCTAACGCCAAATATGACCCGACCACAATGGAAGCAACAAAGTTAAACGCGCACAGCGCAAGCACTGACGGAGATGGGGAATAAAAATTAGAGCGTCCCACATTGGGACGCTCTAGTTTTTTCTCAGCACGGGCAAGCCAATCTGTAACAACCGCCACCCCGTTCGGTAAAACCATTCCCCGCGATTGCCATAAATATAGTGTGCGATAAATTTTTTCAATCGCAAACGCTGCCCCAAGCGCGAGTTCGAAATTGTTTTAGAATAATCCGCGAACGAAAAATCATTTTTCGCAAACGCGCGTGCGACATAGTCCGCCGCGCGCGTTCCAAAATCAATCGCGTGCGAAATGCCTTCGCCCAGCCACGGTTCCGTGCCCGCCGCGTCGCCTGCCAACACAATGCGCGGCACAGCATGTTTTTCCTTCGGGTCAAACCAACGTTCGGGATGTCCCTCCAATCTCCAGTCTCCCATCTCCAATCCGCGCTCGTTTAACCTCGCCGCCAGTACGGGTTTTAATTCCGCGCGCGGACGGTCATTTCGTACCCGCGCGTCAAACAACCCGCGATTCATCACCGCCGCGCCGTTTTTGTACGACGGAAAATCCCAATAGTAACCCTGCACTTGTTTCGCAATCGGCGTGAAATCAAAGACTGCCGTGTGATTCACAAATTCGGGCGCGCGCTCGACATGTTCGACCGGCGTCAAAATTTCCATCAAGCGCGAAAGGCGGTCCGAACGCACGAGTCCTAACTTGTGCCGAATGATACTGTTCGCGCCATCCGCCGCAATCACCGCCCGCGCGCGCAGTTCTCCATCGTTGGTCAAAAGCGTCACCCCATCCGCATCGCGCAAAACATCGCGCACGCCTATCCCTTCGCGTATTTCCATTCCGCGCGTTCGCGCAACCTGCAACAACGCGGCATCAAATTCATCGCGCTGCACAATGCGAAACACATTGCGCCAGTGAAAAGTTGTCTCCAAATCATCATAAATCAACTTCATGTGATGGATCGGAAACATGGGTACGTCCAATGCAACATCCAGCGCGTGCAATAAATCCCAACCGTGCTGTGTCACGCCGCCGCCGCACAGTTTCTTGCGCGGAAAAACCGCCTTGTCAATCAACAACGAACGCGCCGCAAGTTGCGGCGCGCGTTGGGTCAACCGAATCGCGGCAGACGCACCACACGGTCCGCCGCCGACAACAATCACGTCATACATTTTTCACCGTCGGGGCAATCCCTTGTGGTTGCCCTTTGGTCCCGCCCAATTGCAAATTCGTCACGAGACCCACACCCGCCACAATCAATACGAGTCCGACCACCATTGTCCATTGCAAAGATTCGTTCAAGACGACCGCCCCCAGGATAACCGCAATCACCGGACTAATGTACGTAACCAGCGATGTGCGCGTCGCGCCGACGCGCGCGATGAGCCAAAAATACAAAAGATACGCAAACGCAGTCCCCAATGTCGCGAGAATGAAAATGGACACAAGTGCTTGTGCAGTCGGCGAAAGCGTCCACGGCTGCTCCAGAAGCACACTTGCAGGAATCAAAGCAATGGACGCCATCAACATTTGTCCAAAGGCGATGAACGTGTGCGAATAGCCCTTGGTATGACGCCGCGCAAAAATTGTCGCCGTCGCATAACTCACCGCCGCAATGACGACAGCAAGTCCGCCGAAAATGTTTGCGGTTGCCGCCGCATGCAGCGTCGTTAGTTGCAAAAAATCCGGTAAAAACAAAATCACCACGCCGATAAATCCCGCGACCATGCCAATGACTTTGCGCGGTGTAAATTTTTCATCGTGCGTCATGTAATGCGCGAGGATGACTGTAAAAATCGGCATCGCGCCGACGAGGATCGCGGCGAGTCCGCTCGAAATGCGCGTCTCGCCCCACGTAATCAATGTGTACGGAATGACGTTGTTTAGAAATCCCAGCAGGACGAGCCATTTCCAAATGGGCGCGCGCCGCGGTGGAAATTTTTCGCGGCGCAGCAGAATCATACCGAACAACGTGATGCCCGCCAACGCGGTCCGCATGGCAACAAGGGTAACGGGCGAAACGCCGCCGTCGACACCCACTTTGATAAACAAATAGCTTGCGCCCCAAATCGAACCGAGCAGAATGAGTATGAAAAATGCCATTAGAGGTTTGGCTGAATGATAGACAAAAAATAAATGCCTTTGTTGTCTATTACTCACCTATTTCGGATATTTACTGAACGATAGACATTGTATCCAAACACGGCACCGTTGTCCACCAAAAAACCGCAATGGTCCCTCTGCAACAAAAAAAACAACACGGCGGTGCCGTGCTGTTGTCCGACTCTCAAACCCCTTCGACAATCCTCCGCACGCCCCTGATAAAATGCCTTTCCTGCGCCTCGGTCAAATTCGGCTTGACAATCTCAAATTCTTCGCCGCCATAAATTTGTAGCATCACCCACTCGCGTCCTGCCAGCTCATGCATTCCGACCATGCGCACTTGTTCCTCGTCAATCATCAACAGCACGATCGCATACGTCCAGAGTTCAATGTACTCGTCCGAACTCACCGCATACGCATCGAGCAGCGGCACAAATTCACGCGGAATGTTGAACTTGGTACCAGAGTTGGGCGGCGGTGTATCGTTTCCCTCAGGAGGAAAAGTTTGGCTCATGGTGTGTATTCCTACAAGGATTTTGTGCGCGAGGAACCGTGCAGGAATTGTAGCACAATATTGGTCTGGTGCGGCACAGCATTGGGGTTGTGGTTAGCTGCTTGCGCTCGCGTACGAACGAATCGCAAAATTCCACAACCGATTTGTCCCGAACAAAAGGAACAGCGCGAGAAGCACGCCGTACAGCAATTCATTCGCTTCGAGCAAACCAAGCAATGCCGCCGCGGGAAACGTCGTGATGAATGCAATCGGAATCACGAATGTCAACGCGACGCGCAGCCAGCCGCCATAGACCGAAATTGGAAACCGCGACGCTTCATAAAACGAGTAAAACAACTCCGCGAGATTGTCCACCTTGACGAACCAGAATGCCATCGTCATCATCGCCAGCCAAAAGCAATACACCATCACGAGCGCAATCAACAACAATGCAGCAAACGCGCCGAGTTGCGGCAGAGTCGGCACAATCTCCATCTGAATTAGCGCGTACACAATCACCGCGCCGCCCGCGAAAATATCCACCAACCGCCACATCGTCAGCGCGTGGAAACTGGAATAAAACTGCGAGTTGACCGGCTTGACCAAAACGAAATCGAATGTGCCGTCGCGGACTGCTTCAATCATCGAAGTAATGTTGGGGCGAAAGAACGCTTCCATAATCCCTGTAAAAATCGAATACAGTCCCAGCACAATCAACACCTGTTCGTACGACCATCCGCCAATCTCGTCGCGATGCGCGAAAAAAATCGTCGCGCCCACAATGCCCCAGACGAGCCAAAAAATACTCATGAACGCATTGGTCAAAAAATTCACGCGATACTCCATCTCTTTTTGAATCGAAAATCGCCAAAAGATGGAGAGAAGTTTGAGATGCTTGAGCATTGTTACGTTTGTCGTCCGTCGTTCGTCATTCGTCGTTCACGCCCCGAATGCGCCAAATCGGCGAATCCCACGCGCCCACATTACGCGATAGATTCCAAACAACGCCGCAATCCAAAGCGCGACGACGCCGAACCCCAACAGAATATCGTTCAACGCGACGCGGCCCATCAAAATTTCGATTGGGAATGACATCATGAAACGAAAGGGCAAATAGTACGCCATCGTTCGCAGCGGTTCGGGCAAAAGTTCAATCGGCGCGATACCACCGCCGAACAACAGAAACAACATCCAAAACACATCGGTCAACACCAACGCTTGCGAAAACCAAAACCCCAACAACCCCAACGAAAATTGGGTCAAGTACCGCATCCCCCACGCGCCGACCAACGCGATAATGAAACACAAAACGTAAAGCGGCGTGAACACCAACGTCACACCCGGCACAACCAACGCAATGACAATCACAATGGGTGTGAACATGATGGCGCGAATCATCTTGTCCGCAAGATTGAACGAAATGTATTCGTGAATCGGCTGAATGGGATGCAGCAGTTTGGTATTCATGTCGCCATGACGAATATCATAGTCCAATTCCCATGCGACCCACACCGCCGTCATTTGGCGCATGAAAAAACTCAACATGTAATACGCGACAAAATCACCCGCCGTGAAACCGCCAATCGGTCCGTCCTGCGCGAGCGATAACCACACTGCCAGCATCACGAGCGGAAAGGATGCGGACAGCATCCAAATCAACATCGCGACACGATATTCGAGCAGCACCGCGAGTGAACGTCGCGTCAGCGCAATGTATTTGCGAATAAAGTTTTGCATAAGCCACTCGGCGAATTTTTCAGGACTGAAAGAACAACAACCAAATCGCAATTGCCCACAATCCAACAGAGACACCTACCATAAGCCATTGCGATTTAGCAAATGCGGTCATGCCTCCCGCCCACGACGTTCCGCCAACATACGGAGAAAGAAACAGGGTTCCCAACATTGCCCACTCATCTCGCCGACGCTTCCACGCCATCACGGCGAGAAGGATGCCAAAAGGAATCGAGTGGGGCCAAAAACTTGTATTCCACCAAACAGAGCTAAGCCGCGCGGCTTTCAAGGGCCACAGCCCAAACATCAAAATCGAAAGCAGACCTGCCACGACAAGCGGCGTCAACGTGCGCAACACGATTTTCCAGCCGCCTTGACGATAGGCACGCGCGAGCCAGAACAACGCCACGAGTGCGCCCAACTGCGGTTTGACCGCCAAAAGCAATAGCCCCCAACGCGGCGCCAGCACAAGTCCCAACACCACCAACCAATCTACATTCGCATAATACACGCTGTTCAAGACGGGCAGCGATACGATAAAGGCGGAAATTCCGAATACCCCCGCGCCGAGGCGATGAATTGCATACGCAAACGCCGCCATACTAATCACCGCGTATAACGCGCGTCCGACCTCTTCGGGCAATACCGCCATTGGCGCTATCAATGGCAGAATCCACGGCGGATTGTAAAATGCTTCCGCATACGGGTCGCGCCCTTCAAGCCACGCGAGCGCCGCCGGACGATAAGAGTGGACCCAATCGTACGCGCCGGGGAGAAAAAGCGTCCCGCCCACCCACAACGCCGCCCCCGCGAGGACTGCGCCCAAAACGCCACGCAGTCTTTTGTGTCGTTCCAATGCAAACGCGAATGAATTCATTCTGGGTCATCGCAACGGACGGGTCAAGTGAAATCCTGCGCGCATGGCTGCGCTCAACGAATTGGTACCGGAATTTCCCTTACAGCGAAACGTTCTACCCACTCTAACAATTCTTGGGCGAACAATTCCACGCGCTGCAACACGCGCGCATCGTTCAATTGATAATCTCCTTCGCGTCCCGTATAGTGGTCGCGCAGTGTCGCAATTTGCGCCGTAATGACCGGCGCGCCAAGACTCCGCATCACGATTCGCAAATGGTCTAACGGCTGGACCCCTTTGTGCGCGACCAAGCCAACCGGTTTGTTTTCAAACTGCGGGTCGCCGACCAAGTCCAGCGCATTTTTCAAAACGCCCGTATAGGAATTGTGATAAACGGGTGACCCGAGCACAAACGCGTTCGCTTGCTCTACCATTTTTGCAAACAACCGAACATTGTCGTCAGGATATTCATGGGGGATTCCATCATACTCCGGGTCCGCGATGGGCAGCGGATTTTTGACCAAATCCCATTCGCACACGTCCGCGCCATTCCGTTCCAACACCTCACCGACTGCGCGAATCAATGCGCGCGTGTACGACGGACGCCGAATGCTGCCTGCAATCATCAACACACTCGGACTATTCCTCATCCTCGTCCTCACTGTCACCGCGTTCCGCGCGCGCCAACGCCGCTTGTTCGAACACGCGCGCAATCACATCTTCAATCGGTGGGTCTTCAATCGTCACATCCGCGACGGGCAACTCGGCAAGAATGCGCGCTGCCATTTCCGATGTTTTGCTGCGCGGCACGAGCCATTCTGCGCGCAGTCCTTTGTGTTTCAACACTTCGCCATAATCGGACAAGCTGTGCCCGTTCAACGCCGACGCGAATTCGACGCGCACCAATTTGTGCGGCGCAATTCGCGCGGACAATTCTTCGAGCGAACCGTCGTACATCAATTTGCCGTGGTCAATCACGATCACGCGCTTGCACAACGCGGTCACGTCCGCCATGTAATGACTCGTCAGAATCACCGTCGCGGAATGCCGCCGATTGTATTCCGCGATAAATTGCCGGATCTTGGTTTGCATCGTCACATCAAGACCAATTGTCGGTTCGTCGAGAAACAAAACTTGCGGGCGATGCAGTAGCGCGGCGGCGAGTTCACACTTCATGCGTTCGCCGAGCGAAAGTTTGCGGACTTGCTTTTGCAACAACGGCGCAAGGTCAAGCAGTTCCGTCAGTTCGTTCAATGTTTTTTTGTACTGGTCTTCCGGAATTTCATAAATCGCTTGATTCACCAGAAACGTTTCGATCGCGGGCAAGTCCCAGGTCAATTGCTGCTTTTGTCCCATCACCAAAGTCATTTGCCGCAAATATGCGGGACGGCGCTCCTGCGGAAGATAGCCCAACACGCGCGCTTCGCCGCCGGTCGGATACAGCAGCCCTGACAACATTTTCAAGGTCGTCGTTTTCCCCGCGCCGTTCGGTCCGAGAAAGCCGACGATTTCGCCCGCCGCAATCGCGAACGAAATATCGTCCACCGCTTTTACATCGCGATACTTGCGATTGATAAATGATTTCAAAGAGCCGGTGATACCCGGCTCTTTGTCATGCACTTGATAATATTTTTTCAGATTCGTGACCTGAATCGGTGGTGCATCCATTTATGCCGCGTCCTTTTTCCACATCGTCCGTACGGGCTCATCCTGATACACGATGGACTGTGCGCGTTCCACATCCAACTCGAACAAGATATAGTGCGGTTTCGGTTGATAACCGATTTGCGCTGCCAATGTGCGCGAGGTTTCATCGTCCATCAATTTCGCGCGTCCCGCACACCAAAATTCGCCGCTCTCACCGGTACTATCACTCATCGCACAGTGAATTTGATAACGCCCATCGCGCTGCAAATCTTTTCCTTTCGGCGAAGTCGGTTCCATGAAAAGGAAAAAATGTCCTTGCCCGATTATCGGCGTGACGGGATGCACGCGCGGCGCGCCGTCTTTTTGCGTCGTCGCCAAATACGCCACGCGCCCATTCAATCGTTCGGCGCCATACGCCGCAAGTTCGGGCGCGGCATTTGCAAAATCGCTCCAGTTCATATTTTCACACAATCAAATTCATGTCGCCAAACTCGTGCCACAAATATCCGCGCGCAATACATTCTTGATACGCATCCTGCAAACGCTTGGGCGCGACGAACGCGCTCAACAAATCGAGATGACTCGCTTGCGGCTCATGCAATCCCGTCAACAAACCATCCACAACGCGCAGTCTGTAATCCGGTGTAATGTGCAAACGCGTCCAGCCGCGCGTCGCCGAAACGGAATTGTCCGCGCGCGCCGCAGTCTCTAACGCGCGCACGACAGTTGTTCCCACCGCGATAATTCGTCCGCCGCGTTCGCGCGTCTCATTTACGCTGCGCGCGGTTTCTGCGGGAACGACAAACTCTTCGTCATAATTCGGATGAATCGCATCAATCGCATCGTCGCGCGTTGACGAGAGTCCGGTGTGCAACGAAAGCGACGCGAGCCCAACGCCGCGCTTTTTCAATTTCAACAACAATTCCCAAGTGAACGGACGCCCCGCCGACGGCATTTCCACCGAACCCGGTTGACTGGCATAAACCGTTTGATACAAATCCAAAGGCAGCGCGTCGGGAACGTACGTGTAACGCACCGGTTCGCCGAGCCGATAAATTTTGTTGAGCAAATCCGCGCAGCACGTTTCAAATTTCATCCGCCACAAAAATGGCAAATCGGGACGCCGCGCCAAAATCGTTGCGCGCAATCCTTGTCCAAAGGTCAAGCGCATCCCGACGCGTCCAATGTGCGCGCGTCCATTCAACAACAGCACATCCCACAAATCATCCGCGCGGCGATGCGCGAGCCGCACTTCAACCTCTTGACAGAGTTCATCACGCGCGCGCAATAACGCGGGCAGCGTGCGCGAATCATTCACCACCAACAAATCGCCCGCGCGTAAAAAATCGCCGAGCGCGTCAAAGCGCGTATGAATCGGGCTACCTTCCGTCCGATTCATAACCATCAACCGCACCGCATCGCGGCGCATCCCGCGAAATTCCGCCGGTTCGCGCGCTTCCAATTTCGGCGGCAGCGTAAATTGCACCGGCGGCGTTACCGCATCGCCAAGTTTTGTTTCGTGAATGTCTTGCAAACTCAATATCACCGCACCTCAAACAACTCCGACAATCAGACAAACGCAAACTGCTGCGCGAGGAAACGCTTGCCGTTGATTTCGTTGGATGCATTCGACGCGAGATACACAAACACGTGCGTCACCGTTTCCGGTTTTGCCCATTGCGACGCGTCGCCGTCAGGTTCGCTCGCGCGTTTCATTGCGGTATCCATGTCGCCGGGGTCAACGCTGTTGATGCGAACACCCGTGCCTTCCAATTCTGCCGCCCACACGCGCGTCATGTGGTCAAGCGCGGCTTTGGAAACTCCATACGCGCCCCATGTCGGATAACCGACTACGCCCGCATCCGAACTCACATTGATAATCGAACCCGCACCGCGCGCGAGCATTTGTCCAATCAGCGCGCGCGTCAACATGAATGGCGCGGTCACATTCGTTCGCAATACATTTTCAAACTCCTCAATCGGCGTATCCGCGAGAAACGGCATCGGCGTCGGTCCCAACGCGGACGCGTTGTTGACCAAAATATCCACGCGCCCGAAACGCGCCAACGCTTCGCCCGCGAGTCGTTCCACATCCGCGCGCTGCGACACATCCGCAATCACCCGCAACACCGGCGCATTCAACGCGCGCAAAATCGCTTCCGTTTCGCGTAGATCATTCGCGCTCGCACTCCGCGAATTAATCACGAGTTGCGCACCCTGTTTGGCAAATTCGACAGCAAGGGCGCGTCCCAAACCGCGCGACGCGCCCGTTATCAATGCAACTTGATTGCGTAGGGAAAACATTTCACACCTCGTACGTCGTCAATTCCAATTGATGCCCGTCAGGGTCATAAAAATAAATCGAATGGGAAAGGATGTGGTCTTGAAATTCAAATTCGATTCTGCGCACGCGCAATTCATTTTGCGCACGTTCAAAATTTTCGCGGTCCACGCGAAACGCCAAGTGCCGCATTGCAATTGTGTCGCGTTCGGGACGCGCTTTCGGTTTCGCAACCGACGCGGGGAACAGCGCGATGCCCGTATTTCCCGCGCACACAAACGTCGGCACATCGCCCCACGCCTCGGCGTAGCGTTGTACGAGTCCCAACACATCACAATACCAATCGCGCGAACGTTTCACGTCGCGCACGGTGATGGCAATGTGGTCAAGACCTGAAATTTCCAATCTTTCACCTCTGTTCCAATGGGCGACTACAAGAGTGCGCCCCTACTCTCCAATGGGCGACTATAAGGGTGCGCCCCTACTCTCCAATGGGTGACTACAAGAGTGCGCCCCTACTCTCCAATGGGCGACTACAAGAGTGCGCCCCTACGCGGGCAGCGCGCGTTCCAGAATCCGCAGCCAATTGCCGCCCATGATGCCTCGCACCTCATCATCATTGAAACCCGCGCGCGATAACGCATCTGCGAATTTCGGCAAATCGGCAGCAGTGTCAATTTCGTCCGGTGTTGCCTCCATGCCAAAGCCGCCGTCGAAATCGGTGCCGATGCCGCAATGTGTTGCGTCACCTGCCAAATCGCAAATGTGTTTCATGTGGTCAATCACTGTCGCGAACGTCACGGCTTTTTTGTCCGCGCCGCTTTGACGCCATTGATGTTTGAGGAATTGATTGAAAAAGACCGCGCCGATGACGCCATCGCGTTTCACCAACGCGCGAATCATGTCGTCGCTCAATTGGCGGTCCGTCGGAACGTACTGGCGCGTATTGGAATGACTTGCAATCACTGTTCCGTCAAACAAATCGAGCGCCTGAAAGAAACTTTCTTCCGCCATGTGCGAGGTATCGAGAATGAAACCGAGCCGCGACATTTCACGCATCAACTCTTTGCCGATTTCTGTGAGCGGACCCGGTTTGCCCGTGCCGCCGCTGTAACGCGTTTGACTCCACGCGGGTCCGATGATTCTCACCCCCCCCTCGAACCACTGCGCGGCATCTTGCGGTTGAATGATGGGGTCTGCGCCTTCCATCAAAAGCACGAGCCCGATTTTCGGTTCCGTTGAATCCACAACGCGCTTCAAGTCTGCACGCGTCGTGATGAGCGAAATGCGCGGGTCGCCCGCGAGCAGCGCATAGTACG
Organism: uncultured Chloroflexota bacterium; assembly: GCA_937870825.1. Classification (GTDB taxonomy): domain Bacteria; phylum Chloroflexota; class Anaerolineae; order UBA4142; family SHND01; genus SHND01. The sequence goes on from CALMZO010000151.1 coordinate 132,477, forward strand.
CCAATTGCTCCTGCCCTAACGCGTTTGCCTGTTCTGCCGTGCTGTACGTTTTGCCCGGCGTATTCGAACCGCCTGTGGGCGAAACATAAATCGTCGCAAAAATGACGCGGACATTGCCTGCGAGAAAATCGTCAATGCCGACGGTGGCAAGACCGTTCACAGGTTTGGCGGGTTCGGACGCGCGCACTTGTTTTGCCGAAAGACGTGGGTCGCGTCCGAGTGAGAGGGCGTTGTAGGCGAGGTCTTCATGAGCATCCACAATCAGATACGGGATTGGCACATTGGCTCCTTGCTGTGAGATTATCGCGCAGGTGGGTCACTTTGTCAACATTTTTGTTTATAAAGTAAATAAAGTTTGCAATGCAATCAAATCGGCATATAATGACAGTATGATAAACGAGGTTTCGACGCGACGACAAATTTTGCAATTGCTTCGCACCGACGGCAATCTCACCGCGCAGCAGTTGGCAGAGAAATTGACGATTACGTCAATGGGCGTGCGGCGGCATTTGATGACGCTGGAGCGCGACGGCTTGATTCAGATGCAGACCCAGCGTCAACCGACCGGGCGTCCAACGTTTGTCTACGGTCTAACAGAAGCGGGTTTTGAAACCTTTCCAAAAAGTTATGATTTGTTGGCGACCCAAGTGCTGGATGTTGTGCGCGCGACCGAAGGCGATGCCCGCGTAGCACAAATTTTCGCGAGTCGCATGGAGCAATTATACGAGCAATTTGCGCCCCGCATGAATGGAAAAAATCTCGGCGAGCGGATCCAGGAATTGGCAAACATTCAAGAAGAGTCGGGCTATATGGCGCGATGGGAAAAAACCAAGGGCGGCTATCTCCTCAAGGAACAAAACTGTGCGATTTATCGCGTCGCGTGCCGTTTTCAAGAAGCGTGTCAATTTGAAATTGAATTGTTTCGCCGCCTGCTCGAAGCCGACATCGAACGCGTGGAACATCAAGTCAAAGGCGATTTGGCTTGCACTTATTTTATTCCCGAAAAGTCGTTTCGTTCGCGCACCGTCGCAAAGGTCAAAAACAAGAAACGCTCGGAACTCTCACAGCGCGCACAACGGTAATGTGCGATTGGGTTGCGGGATGGCACGGGACGGACAGTTCCGTCCCGTTTTTTTTTCACTGCCACGTACCATCGTTCCACAGAACAATTGCGCCGCGTTCGGGAACATGCCACAACATGGCATTGCCGAAGGCTTGATGCGTGAGAACGATGTTGTGTTCTTGGACCAGTCCGCCGCCCAATGCCTGCACCTCAGGCACATTGCACCAGACGGTCCCGAACCCGCGTTTCGGACGCCACAAGTTTTTTGTCACGGGCGCATCGCAAATTTTGTCTTCTTGCCCATCTTGAAACGTGTCATCATAAATTTTGTACGTGCCGTCGGGAAAAAACACGTACACTTTTTTCGCGTTCGCGTCGCGGTAATCGTCGAGCATGAAACCGCGTTCGAGTGGCTGATACGCGAATTGCTCGGATTCACTTTCGCGCGCGCGCGCGCAGCCAAGCAGCGCGATGCTCAATTTTTGGACGCGCTGTTGAAACGGCACAAAGCTCACTGGCGCAACATTCACACAATTTGCCACAACGGTTTGTGTCGGCGTCGCGGTGACGGCAGAACGCGTTGGCGCGATCGCCGTCGCGGGAAATGTTGGGTATGGTGTCGGCGTGAACGTCGGTGTGGGGGGGGGCGGCTGCCCGGTTTGGACATCTTGAATAATCGTGATACTGCCGTCGCGAAAGCTCGCGACATAAATGAGATTGTCCAAGACCGTTAGGCGCCACGGCTCGTCCGGCACTTGGAGAGTGGCAACATGTCCCAGCGTGCGCGTGTCGAGAATTTCAATCGTGTTGTCGCGCGCCGCAGGAACACGCGGGTACGGTTGATACGTGAGCGCGTGGGCGAGAAAGAGATGCCGGGTCGCGGGGTTGACGACGAGGGCGGGCGTGTGCGACGCGAGCGCGAGCGATTGAATCAGGTTGTCTTGCGCGTCGAAAACGTCGAGTCCGTGCGTATACGCGAGGGGATGCGTATTCGCGGCATACAGTTTATTCGTACTCGAATCAATGTCGAGCGCGGAAACGTTACCGCCATTTTTGCTGCCGAGCATTTTCGACTGCGCCAAATCGTCGTAGAGAAAACGATACAGTGTGACGCGCGCATTGGAGCCCGGCACGCCATTCGATGCAAGCGCGTACAATTTTTTCAGCGCGGGATTCGCGCGTTCAAAGCGCAGCACCGTTTGTGAACCAATCGTGAGTCCTTGCGCGAAAAAGGTTTCGGCGCGGGCAAGGGAAGCGGGGTCTAGTTCATAACCTGCCGCGAACAATTTGTTGTTTGACGAATCCATCGCCACCGTTGAAAGAAAACGCGTGATAAACTCGGTCGCGACAATCTCTAGCTTGTTTTCGTCAATCAGCGTCAATGTGCCGTCGGCTTGACCGGCAACATAGACACGATTCGTTTGCGCGTCTACCGCGATATCTATAGGATGATTCCCCGTTGCGACGTGTCCGACAATTTTTGTCCCCTCAATCGCATACAACTGATTCGTCGAAGCGTTCAGTGCGTACACGCGTTTGCGCGCCGCATTCGTCGCGAGCGCGGTGATGTTGTTCGCCAGCGGAATTGTGCTGCTCACGCGCAGTGTTGCCACATCAATCGCGGAAACGTTATCGGATTCTTGATTCGTCACGTACACCATTCGACGTGGCGCGTCAAACAGCGCGTCACTCGGCGACAGATTGACCGGAATCGTCGCGACCAATTCCGCTTGCGGCGTCTGAATCACATGCACCTGATTGTTGAAATGGTCAACCACGTACAAACGCCCCGCATCGTCAAAGGTCGTCGCGCGCAAATCCGCACCAATGAACAGCCGCGCGAGTTCTTGCCCGTCCGGCGAATATCCTACGACGTACGCGCGTGCCGATTCAGCATCATACCCGCCGCTCCAAATTGAACCATCCTGCGGGTTCAACGCAAAATCGGAATAGAGATACGGCACGTCAACCGAAAAAAGTTCGCGGAAAGTTTCCAAATCGAGCGCGGCGATTTCCCCGTACGTCGCGGCGTACAAACGCTTGCGCGCCTTGTCGATGCGCACCTCACTCACACCAAAGCCGCGTGTAAGTTTCAATTCATCTTTTTTCACAAGCGTCTGTGCATCGTAACGTTCGACAATCGCGTCGCTGTCGAGTGCAACGTATACAAGTCCGTCATCATAGGCGAGCGCATTGACACGTGCACTCGCCGGCACTTGCTTGTTGATACGATTGTCTTGAATCAACAAGAGGGTCGGAGTTTCGTACGTTGCCGCATAAATGCGATTGCCCAAAGAATCTGCCGCGAGTGCAGAGGGATTCATTTCGAGAGGAATCGTCGCGCGCACATGATTTCCCGCGATGACGCTCAAATTCGCGCTGCCGCGATTCGCCACAATAACATTTTCACCCAACAAAGCCAATGCCGTCGGCGCGCGTCCCTCGCCGGGCAAATCGACAAGTTGAAAACGCGTTTCAATCATCGGCGCGGCGCGCGTGGGAAGTTTTGTGGGAACGAGCGTTGGCGTTGGCGGAATGAACGTCGCCGTAGGCAGCGGCGAAGGAGTTGCAGTTGCATTCGGGTCACGCGTCGGCGTCGGCGCGTTGGTCGTCTGCGCGAGAGGCAAGGGCGGAAACGTGGGCGTCGCAGGCGGAGCGACACGCGTCGGCGCGACATTGCAAGCGCTCAGCAACAGAATAACGAGGAGCAAGAGGGTCTGAAATTTCATACGCCAACGATTCTATGCGCGCGTACAGAGGTGTCAAATGAGTTGCGCGCGCGCGAAAAAAAAACAGTTGGAAGAATTCTGTCGCTATGCTACAATGTTTGCAAGCCCTTCGAAAACTCGGAAAACCGGAGCGTCTTGTTACAATTCATGCTCAACTTGCGAGTTCAGCTCTTTGTAAGAACATTTTCGGAGGACTTATCACACAGGAGGCATCATGCAAGTTCTTTTGGTTAAGGATGTGCCGGGCATCGGCAAAGCGGGGCAGACGAAAAATGTCGCGGACGGACACGCGCGCAATTATTTGCTGCCGCGCGGGCTTGCCATCGTCGCCACGACAGGCGCGGTAAAACAAGCGGAAGCGTTGAAACTCACCGCGGCAAAACGCGAAGCACAAACTTTGCAAGAAGCGCAAACCCTCGCGGGCGCATTGAACGCGATCCACATGACCTTTCAAGTGAAAGCCGGCGCGAATGACCGCCTCTTTGGCGCCATCACCGCTGCCGACATTGCCGGGCGCTTGCAAAAAGAACATCAAATCAATATTGACAAACGAAAAATTGAACTGGACCATCCTATCAAAGACTTGGGACAGCGCGGCGTGCCAATCAAACTTCATCCCGAAGTCACCGCGCAGCTGCAAGTGATGGTGGAACGGGAGGCAAACCAGAATTGAGTGATTCAGGAAAATTATCCAACGTTACTGCGTTGATGGCGCGTCGTCTGCGCTGTCCGAGTTGTATGCGCCGCTTTCGCGCTCAGGATATTTCCACCGTAGAATCTGCGTCGCGTTTCGGCGTCTTTTCGCTGCGCTGTCCTATGTGTATCTCGGAACGTCTCGTCATTGCTGTTTGGACCAAGAACAGCGTACGCACCTACATCAGCGACCTGGATGCGCAAGAGTGGCAGTACTACCGCCGCAAACCGCCTATTGACAGCGACGATGTGATTCGCATCACCCGCATGATGCAGGAGTATGATGGGGATTTGAGCGATGTATTGGAAGATCCGTTGTTTGAGGAATAAAAAAGAGAGCGTCACGTTTCGACGCTCTCTTTTGTTTTGAAATGTACAGTTACAGGCGTAAGAATTGTAGGGCAAACGCATTTGAAAAATGTTTTTTGGAACAGGTGCTGAATAATGCGAATTTCCGTTTGCTTCGCGGGGTTTCAGCAATTGGAAATTGCCGTCTGAAAAAAGTTTAAATCGCGCAGCGATTGTGAATGCGGAGCATTTTGTCTTTTTTCAGCCGTGAAATTCTATTTCATGCAGGCGCGGCAATTTCAAATGCGTTTGCCCTAGTAAGAATTGACGCACCGGAGAAACTGAATACAATGTGTATATACCCTACGGGGGTATCCTATAGCAAATTTGAACCGGAGGAAGAATGGACCATAAAAAACCCGTGCACGTGAGCGATGCCGATTTTGAAACAACCGTGTTAAAAGCCGACAAACCGGTTGTCGTGGATTTTTGGGCAGCGTGGTGCGGACCGTGCCGCATGATTGCGCCGTTCGTCGAAGAATTGGCGAACGAGTACGCCGAAAAAGCCGTTGTCGCAAAAATGGATACGGACGCGAACCCGATGACGCCGACCAGATTTGGCATCATGGGCATTCCCACCTTGATTTTCTTTAAAGATGGCAAGGAAGTGGACCGCCTCGTCGGTGTGCCGCGTCAACCCAAAGAAGCCTTGCGCGCAAAACTGGACGCGATTCTCACCACGCCGGTCGCAGCACACTAAACCCTATGCCAAGCAAAACCCCTCGCACGGCTCACCGCGCGCGCGTGCGTGAAGAAACGTCGGAACCGCGCGAGGAAATCCTGCGCCGCTTGCGGCGAATCGAAGGGCAAGTGCGCGGCATCCAACGCATGATTCAAGAGGACCGCGCCTGCCGCGATGTGCTTGACCAACTCTCGGCGATTCAACAAGCGGTGCGCGGGGTAAGCGGCCTCGTCGCGCAAAAATATGCGCTCGAATGTATCGAAAGCGCGCAAGAAAACAATTCCGACGAACATACCCAAGAGACTGCCGCCGCGCTCGTAGATGCAATTCTGCGCGCGCCGCGTTAATGATTCAAGGTTACAAAACAAAAGCGCAACGCACATTTCAAACAAATGGCTGTGCGCTTTTTTTATCGAATGGGACTCTTACAAGACCAGGACCGTGAAGCACTACGTCAAGAATTTTCCGCGATGACGGGACGTGTGCGCATAGTCTTTTTTACCCAGGTGCTCGGCTGCGAAACATGCGGTATCACAGGACAAATTCTCGACGAAATCGCGCCGCTGGGTGAAAAAATTGAACTCGTCAAAATGAACTATGCCATCGACCGTGACGCCGTTCAAAAATATGCCATCAGGCGCATTCCGGCGATTGCAATTGTGCGCGTCGAGGAATTTCAAAACGAGGCGGGCGACACGGAAACGCGTGAACGCGATTACGGGATTCGTTTTTATGGCGTGCCGTCGGGTTATGAATTTATAGCCCTAATCGGCGCGATTCTCGATGTTTCGTCAGGTGATTCGCAACTCGCGCCCGCGACACGCGCGCTGTTGTCAGAATTGCACGAGCCGACACATCTTCAAGTCTTCACCACACCCACCTGACCGCATTGTCCAACCGCGGTGCGGTTGTCTCATCGTATGGCAATTGAAAATCCGAACGTGGTGGCAGACATGGTTGAAGTGAGCGAGTATCCCGAACTCGGACAGCAGTATCAGGTGTACGGGGTTCCGTTGACAGTGGCAAACGAAAAAATTCGTTTTGAAGGCGGCGCGCCGGAACAGTATTTTATTCCCGCGTTATTGCAGCAGCTTGGCGTGATTGGCTCTGAAAGCATCTCACCGGAAGCGGAAAATTCTGATTGAGTCATGGACCCGATTTCAAAAATCTTGAACGAAGCGCAAACGATTGCGGTGGTGGGTTTGTCGAGCAATCCCGCGCGCCCGTCGTACGGCGTCGCGCAATACTTGCAGCGCAGCGGGTATCGCATCATTCCGGTCAATCCAAACGAAAGACAAGTGTTGGGCGAAGACGCGTACCCTGACCTGCTCTCTGTTCCGTATGCGATTGACATTGTAGATATTTTTCGCCGGCCGGAGTACGTTCCCGAAATCGTACAGCAAGCCATTGCCAAAGGCGCCAAAGTGGTGTGGATGCAGCCGGGGACGGAAAATTACGATGCGGCAGATTTGGCACAAGCCGCAGGGCTAAAAGCTGTCGCCGGCATGTGTTTGCGTGTGCAGCACAAACACGCGACCGTGTAAATAGAGTCAAACAAAAAAATCGCGCAGTGGTTTAGCCACTGCGCGATTTTTTTTGTTTTAATGGCATCGGTCGTATCGGCTGCACGCGTTCGTTCTCTTGCACTGCCGCCGGTTTGCTTGCGAGCACAAATCCAAAATACATCAACACGGCAAAAATCAATTGCGCGAACGAATGAAATTGTCCGAGACCGAACCGATTCAACACGCCCGCGCCCGCAATCGCCAACGCGCCCGCCGCAATCAATACGTTGCCCATGACGCGATTCGGCAAAATTTTCTTGCGATAAAACAAATAGCCCGAATACAGCGCGCCGCCGACGAGCGTAATCGTTCCATAGATGTTAAAGAACGGCGTCAAGCGGCGAACCAGTGCATCACGCTGCAGAATGTTTTGGTACTGGTCCGCAATGGGTACGCCGGCTTGATATGCTTGCGCGTTCAAGGGTGTGGACAAGAGCATGATGGCAGTGACAATACTCAACAGCGCGAGGACCATCGCCGTTGCAAACACCCAGCGTTTGCGGACCAACAAAAACACGGTGCCTTGCCCAATCCACGCCGCATTCAAAATCGCGCCAAACAAATACCAGCCAAGAAATGCCGGTTCACTCCACGTCAATTCCAAAATCCCATCACACAAACTTGCGATTCCAAACATGCCCAAGCCGATTGCCCAAAAGAGCAAATGCCGATGCGCGCCGTGATACTGTTGATGCCGCCGATACAAATCGTACGTCAGCACTCCAAGAATCAACGCGCTCGCAAACGGAACGACGACAATAAGTGAACCCATCTCTTGATCCTCACAGTTGAATAAACCCGAACAAAAAGCCCAACGCCGCTAAAACAATAATCAGCAGCAACGCCGTCATTCCAACCAGTGCGAGCGGCACGAGGCGTTCATACAACAAGGATTGTTCGGGAATGCGCCGTACGCCGCGCGAAATTTTTTTCTTATCGTTTTCGGGCATTCGGTTTTTCATCCTCTGCCCGGTACTCTAGCATAGAAATCCACACACGGTCAATTATTTCATTCGCGCGGCGCAGCCACAAATTCAATTCATCCACGTCCGGCTCTCCCATTCCAAACGCAAACTCGACGACACTTTCGAGAAACGCGTTTCGGAACATCCCGAACCATTCAAAGGTCTCTCGCCATGTCCTGCCGTTCCGCCAATTGAATTTTGCAAGCGTCTGCCCCAATGCATCCGCGCGCGTCCAATCTTCTTTTGGATTTTTCAAACCGCGCACCAGCAATTGAATCCACTCGCGTTCCATCGCAATCCATTCCGCGTTCACCGGTGTCATGCCACTCTGGACATGCGTCAGATTCAATCGCCCCAACGCGCTGTGTTCGAGCACACGCCAGCGTGTGTCGGAACGACGCGGCTTGGTTTCGATTCCACCCTCCTCCACGCGAAAGCGGCGATGACCGCCCGGCGTCCGGTACGATTGCACGCGCCCTTTATCTGCCCAACCGCGCAGCGTCGCCGGAGAGATTCCCAACCTGCCGCTCGCTTGCCGCAGCGAAAGCCAGCCGTCTGTTTCACTCGCACTTGAATCTACCAAATTCTCCATAATCTCAGCAGAATTATATAGAATTTGCACCATTTTGTCAATAATTTACTCAACATAATGAAAAAACAAACATCTGTGCTATTGACGTGCGCGTTATTGGGTGTAAAATACTGATGTTTTGAAAAGAGACATATTATAGACATGAACACGCCGCTCGAACGCATCAACGTTAATTTTCCGCGTCCTGTCTTGGAGGATTTGCGGCGGCTTGTCCCCGCAAAACGACGCAGTGAAGTGATTGCCCGCGCGACCGCGCGCGAATTGCGGCGGCTCAAACTTGCCGCCGTTTTTGAAACACTCGACCGCAATCCCGCGTGGCAAGCTGAACACTATCCGCACTTGGCAGATGGCACAGCGAGTGACCTTTTTGTTGCCCGGCTGCGCGCGTCCGGCACCTATTCTCGCGCGCCCGTAACCGACACAGTCTCAACCCGGCGAAAGGCGCGGCGTGAGTGATTATTTACTCGACACGGATGTTTTGATTCGCTGCCTGCGCGGGGTCGCGGAAACATTGACCTTTGCGCAACAGCTCACCGAACAAGGGGACTTGCATACTTCGGTATGGTCGCACTTGGAAATATGGTTGTTGACCCAGCCGAATGACCAAAAACAGACCCAGGACTTTTTGACGCCATTCATCGCGCATCCTGTCAATGAAGAAATCGCGCGACGCGCGGCGGAATTGTTGAAACTGCGCGGCGAGACCGAAGCGCCGCTCACCTACGCCGAAGCCGTCATCGCCGCCACTGCCTTGCACCATGGCTTGATCCTTGTCACGTACAACACCAAAAATTTAGAAACGCTGGCGCCGTTACGTATGGTCAATTCGAATGCTTCATTCAGCCCCGATTCCGTTTGAATGACATCAACGGCTTTCCAATTGGAACTGTGTTGGAGGTGCAACATGACTCCTGTTCAACTGACGCTATTTCGTCCCAACAAACCCAAGAACGGTGAACTCGTTCCGCTCGCGCTTGTGCCCACTATGCTTGACATGACTTCTTCTTTGAACGCCGCCATCACCGCGTTCCACGAACACATGCGCCAACAGGGCTTTTCCGAAAACACCATCAAAGCATTCGGCGGCGACCTGAATATCTTTCGCAAATTCATCGGCTCGAACAAACCGGCTGCTGAAATTACTTCGCAAGACATTCAAACCTTCATGCATTACTTGCGCTATCAACGCGGTGTGCCGTGCAGCATGAAATCGTACCAACGGCGTCTCACCTCCATCAAAGTTTTTTTCAGCTATTTGTACGAACAAGGCGTCACCGAAAATGACCCCGCCGCGCCCGTCGCGCACCAACCCGTCATCGTTCCGCTGCCTGAAATTCTAAACACCGCGCAGGTGGAACGTCTCTTGAAAACGACGCGCGAACTTTTGAGTGCGCCAAAACCCGATGCGCGTCCGCATCTACTGGTCACACTGCTGCTCACAACCGGCATCAAGAAAAGTGAAGCGATGGCAATTCGTCTCGGCGACATTGAATTGGCGCATCCCGACCAACCATTCGTGATGATTCGTTACGATGACCCGCGCCGCTGGCACAAAGAACGCAAGCTGCGCTTACCCCCCGATTTCCCCAACACATTCAAACAATACGTCGAACAGTATCAACCGCGTGAACGCTTGTTTGAATGCACCCCGCGCAATCTCGAATACGTTTTGTCCGATGTCGCGCAGCTCGCGGGACTCGTCGGCAAAGTTTCGTTTGAAGTATTGCGTTGGACAAGCGCGGTGCGCGATTCGGCGTCCGGAATGCGCGACGAAACACTGCGTCAAAAATTGGGACTCTCGACGATTACGTGGCAGGACGCGGGCGGAAAAATAAAACGGCTCGCCGCACGTCCGTTGTAACACAAGACCGCGTAGGTTTCGGAAACCTACGCGGTCTTTACAAGTGCTGTGAATCTCTCCCTCCTCAAACGCTTGCTCGTTGGCAATCTCGTCGTGTACGGAATTGTGGGCGCGCTCTTTGCGTACGCGTATTTCTTTCCTTCCAACAACGCGACGTTCGCCTCCAACAACACGGGGTTCACGAATGATGCGCCCTTCATTTCCATCATGCTGCCGACGCCCACGCCGTTCGCGCAAAACGTCGCGCCCTCCGCGCCCGTCACGATTCGTACCGTCGTTCCGCTCGAAACGCCGATTCCGGTAACGCCCGTTGCCAAAGTTGCCTCCGCTGCCCCCCCTCCTCAAGCCGCCATTGTGCGCGACGACGCGCTCGTTCCGCCGACCAACATCAACATTCTTTTGCTCGGCACCGACCAACGTCCCGGACAAAGCAATTGGCGCACCGACACGATTATTTTGCTCACCATCAATCAAGCGGAAAAAACGGTCGGCTTGTTGACGATTCCGCGCGATTTGTACGTCACCATTCCAAGCGTCGGAAAACAGCGCATCAACACCGCCGACTTTTACGGCAAGTATTACAATTATCCCGGCGGCGGACCGAATCTTGTCAAAACGACGATTGAACAAAATTTGGGCGTGCGTGTGCATTATTACATACGCGGCGGATTCGACGCGTTCCGCAAAGCGATTGACATTCTCGGCGGGATTGATGTCGCAGTGGATTGTCCATTGTACGAACAAGATTTTTATGATGACTACGGACACGCGACGTTGAATTTCAAACCGGGCTTGCAATCCATGGACGGCGTCACCGCGCTGCGTTATGCGCGTTCGCGTTACACTACGAACGATTATGACCGCGGGCGCAGACAACGTCAGGTGATTCTCGCCATGTGGGACAAAGCGACGTCGCTCAATCTTTTGCCGAGATGGCCCCAACTCTATCAAGAGATGAGCGACTCGATTCAAACCGACCTGAGTCCGACGGAATTGGCAGCCCTCGCCTACATCGGCACACAACTGCGCATGGACAAAATCAAATCGCGCGCGATTGACAATCGCGTCACACAATCGTACATCACGCCCGAAGGCGCGTGGGTACTGTCGCCCAACATGCAAAAAATTCATCCGCTGCTTGTCGAATTTTTCGCGCCCGTGACCGATGGAGTGGATGCGGTTGCCGTTGAAAACGCGACAATACAAATCACAGGCGGCAATCTGCAAACCGCGCAAATCGCGCAGACCGCGCTGAAACGTCAAGGCATCAACGCCGCCCTGCAAACCAATCCCATTCCACTCGCGCAAAAAAGTACACTCACACTCTACAAGAACAAACCCGCCACCGCGCAGCGCCTCGCCGCGCTTTTGCGGCTTGACCCCGCGACCAGCATCCTTCATTCCGGCGAACCCAACGCCCCCGCAGACATTGTGATTAATCTCGGACGCGATTACAACGCGTGTCAAAAGTAACATGCTATAATCGCGTCAATGGATTCTCAAACACTTGCCCGCGCGCTCACAACGATTCTCCGGTCGCGCGCGGACCCCTTGAAGATTCTTACAACAACAGCCGATGTCATCAAACGCGCACAATACACTTCCATTGATTTGAAACGCGTGCAAACCGTCGCGCAAGTTTTGTCCTTGTGTCCTGTCCCCGTGCCGGGTTGGAATTACGAACATCACTTTTTCGACGGCACGGAAAGAACGGTCATGTATCTTTTCCTGCTCGACGCGTTGAATTTTTCATTTTGGGGCGACCCGAAATGGCGCGTCAAACACGTCCGGGGCGATGTGGACGGGTATTGGGCATTGGCGGCGTCACTGAAACGCGCGGCAGAACATGACGAAAATTTTTTGGACGCGAATTTTCTCGCGACGATCTCTCCCGAATACCTCGCGCGCATCTTGAACGGGAATGTTGAAATTCCTTTGTTCGTCGAACGCTGGCGCAACACGCAAGAGCTCGGACGCGTTCTGCGCGACCATTTTGGCGGCAGCGCGGCGCGTTTGGTAGAATCCGCGAACGGCGATGCAACACAACTCGCGCGTCTCGTCGCGGAAAACATTTCCTCGTTCCATGACACCACGCTTTACAAAAATCGCGCGGTGAGTTTTTTCAAACGCGCGCAGATTCTCGTCGGCGATTTGTACGGCTCTTTTAACGGGGAAAAATGGGGTGCCTTCAAAAATCTGCGAGACCTCACCGCGTTCGCCGATTACAAACTGCCGCAAATTTTGCGCGCGTGGGGGATTCTCCACTATGCCCCATCGCTCGCACGCCGCGTGAACGCAAAAAAAACACTCGTCAAGGACAGCGCAGAAGAAATTGAAATCCGCGCCTCGATGATTTGGGCGGTGGAATTGTTACGTGACGCGCTCGCACAACGCGGACGCGAACTCGACAGCGTGCAAATGGACTGGTTCCTGTGGGAGACCAGTCAAGGCAATATCAAAGGCATGAAGCCCTATCACCGGGTGCGAACAATTTATTACTGAGAAATTGAAACCCGTTTTTTCCAAAAAAACGGGTTTCAATTTCTCAATGGTTTTGAATTTCTCTTGGTCTCGATACAATGCAACGCATGTCTCTCACATTCGACATTCACCACCGCGACGCGAACACACGCGCCCGCGTTGGCATCATTCACACCGCTCACGGCGACATTGACACGCCTGCGTTCATGCCCGTTGCCACGCAAGCGACGGTAAAAGGTTTAACCGCGCAAGATTTGTATGACCTCGACACGCAGCTCATTATTTGCAACACCTATCATCTCGCGCTGCGTCCCGGCGCGGAACACATCGCGCAGCTCGGCGGCTTGCACGCGTTCATGAATTGGCAGCGTCCGATTTCGACGGACAGCGGCGGCTTTCAGGTCTTTTCGCTCGGTACCGCAATTCGCGACGGCGTCGGAAAAATCGCGGATATTTTTCCCGATGAAGCGCGTGAGGATATTGAAATCAAAGGCGACAGAACACCGCTCAACAGAATTGACGATGATGGTGTGACGTTCAGCTCGCATCTCGACGGCTCCATCATTCGCCTCACACCCGAACGCTCGATTGAGATTCAACATCAACTCGGCGCGGATTTTATTCTCGCCTTTGACGAATGCACGTCACCGCTCGACTCGTACGACTATACGCGCGAGGCGTTGGGGCGCACGCATCGTTGGGCGGAACGCTGTTTGGAGCAGCACGCGAAAACAAAACGCGATTATCAGAATTTATTTGGAATTGTGCAAGGCGGCGCGTACCGCGATTTGCGCGACGAATCCGCGCGTGTCATTGGTGGATTGCCATTCGACGGACTTGCCATCGGCGGTTCGCTCGGCAAAAGTAAAAACGACATGCACGCGATTTTGGATTGGACGATTCCGCTCTTGCCCGATGACAAACCGCGTCACTTGTTGGGCATTGGCGAAATTGAAGATATTGTGAATGGCGTCGAACGCGGCGTTGATTTGTTCGACTGTGCTGCGCCGACGCGTTGGGCGCGCAACGGCGCATTGATTGTTTCGCGCGAACTCGCAGAACGCGACGCAATTAAAAACAATCGGCTGACGATTTCCAACGCGCGTTATGCGTTGGACACCGCGCCGATTGATTCGACCTGCAATTGTTTTGCGTGCAAACATTATTCCCGCGCGTACTTGCATCATCTCCATCGCGCCAAAGAATTGTCGTACTATCGTCTCGCGACAATTCACAATTTGTATTTCATGTTGACTTTTATGCGCGCGGTGCGTACGGCGATTCGCGAAAACAGGTGGCAAGAATTTCGTGCGCTGAATCTGCCGGAATGAAAAGAATCCCGTTCTCTTTTCGCTCGTGAGAAACGGGATTCTTTTTCTCTCAAGTATTCATTTGGTAAATTTGTATCAAATTGCCGCACGTATCATCCATCACCGCCGCCGTTGTCGTTCCAATATTCGTCGGCTCCATCGTGAACTCGACGCCAAGATTTTTCAAACCTTTTTTTACCCCGTCCATGCGCTCACAATAATTTTCGTCCGCGATGTCGCGTTCACTGTCCTCACTATTCGAATGCGTCTCGAAAATAATTTCGATTACATGACTCACACAAAACTCACGATACAGAATCGGCACAACGCTTCTGTCACGCGCTATCCAATTTGTGCAATAACATCGCGCGTGGGCTTGACACGCACCAAGTAGAACGTATTCCACCAGCCGCGTCTAAAGTTCATGACGGGTTGGAGTGGCTGCGTCGTCGGAGGATTGGGGAAAATCCAGGATGACCGCTTCTCCTCGACCTCACCAGCCACCGTGCCGCCATCCCCTGCGGCAAACGAGACGGTCCACGCGTTTGGCAATTGCACGAACGCATGGTCAAAGATTGCTGTCCACTGTCCTGCGGGACATGTCACCTTGCGTCCCATTCGCTCACCCTCCCTCTGATTCCGTTACATCAAGGATTTTCCAAGCATTCGCGTAATGCGCGTTTCAGCATCCCGCGCGCCAAACGAATCTTGTAGCCATTGTGCGCGAGCGGCTGTGCATCCTCCAACACCTCAAAATTGCCTTGTGTAACCAAGTTCTCATTCCACTCTTGACTCGATAGCGTTTTCTCTACGCGAAGCTCGCGAT
>CALMZO010000152.1 GCA_937870825.1 uncultured Chloroflexota bacterium
CGCGCGCTTTGCAAATGACAAATCGCGATGGCGACGGCATCCGCCGCATCGTCGGGTTTTGGCACATCGTCGAGATGAAGCAGCATTCGTACCATTTGCTGCATTTGATATTTGTCCGCGCCGCCGTAACCGGACACCGCTTGCTTGATTTCGTTTGGCGTGTATTCGCTGAGAGGAATTTTTGCTTGCGCGACGGCGAGCATGGCGACGCCGCGCGCATGTCCAACGGAAATCGCGGTAGTGATGTTGCGCGCGAAGAATAATTTTTCAATCGCGGCTTGGTCGGGTTTGTGTGCGCGAATGAGTTTCACCAAATCGGCGTGAATTTTTACAAGACGCTGGTCAAGGGGCGTTTTGGGGGGTGTGGAGATTGCGCCGCAAGTGACGAGTTCGTACTCATCACCTGTGGCGCGCACAATGCCATAGCCGCACAGCGCGGTGCCGGGGTCGATGCCGAGGGCAATCAAGTATCAAGTATCAAGTATCAAGTATCAAGTATCAAGTTCTGTATTGCTCTTGACACCTGACACCTGACACTTATGCCGTCGCTTTTTCAAACTCTGCCAGCGCTTCATCGGTAATGTCGAGATTGGTGATGACTTTTTGCACGTCGTCCAATTCTTCGAGTTCTTCGATAAGCTGCATCGTCTTGGCGGCGTCTTCGGGACTCACCGCCGCGTGATTTTTCGCAATCAATGAAATTTGCGCGTCTTCGATGGCGATGTTGCGCTTGTGCAATTCTTCGCGCACAGGGCGCAAATGTTCGGGGGCGACAAACGCTTCAATGTGACCGTCTTCGGCTTGAATGTCGTCCACGCCCGCGTCAATCAATTCCAATTCCAAATCTTCCGCGCTCTTGTCTTTGACCGGAATGGAAAAGATGCCGCGCTTTTCAAACATCCAGGCGACGGAACCCGTTGATGCAAAATTCGCGCCCGCGCGCGTGACGACGCGGCGCACTTCAGCCGCCGCGCGATTACGATTGTCCGTCAGCACTTGGATAATCAATGCGGTGCCGCCGGGTCCGTACGCTTCGTACGAAATATCTTCGAGTTGTCCGCCGTCGGCTGTGTTTCCGAGTCCGCGTTGAATCGCGCGCTCGATGTTTTCTTTCGGCATGTTCGCCCCGCGCGCTTTGTCCCACGCGAGCCGCAAAGCAAAATTCGTGTCCGGGTCGCCGCCGCCTTCACGCGCGGCGATGGTAATGTCGCGCGCAAGCCGCGTAAAAATCTGTCCGCGCTTGGCATCCGCCGCGCCCTTTTTCCGTTTAATCGTTGACCATTTGGAATGACCTGACATATGAACCTCCAGTGTTTAGTAAGCAGTAGACAGTAATCAGAAATCCGACAAAAAAATACGCGCGTGAATTTTGGGTTTGCCAAAATTCACAACGCGTCGCTGGGAGGTTTGCGGAGGCGCGAGCCGCGACGTTGTTGTGGCTTGAATAAAACTATCCAAGAATTCATTGCTTTGCAATTATACCACGCGCCTACGGAAACTTGGAAAGCCAGAACGCCCGCTTGTGCTACAATGCTAATCCCGTTTTCACCCAACTCTCTAAAACGCTCGGTATAAAGCGGGCAACGCAGCATGAGTTCTCGTCAGAAACGTTGGATTGTTATTCTCGTCATTCTCAACGCAGTCATTTTTTGCGCGTTGACGTCTGCGTTTTTTTGGCAGCGTGACGCACTGCGTCAAACGCTCGCCGATGTGACGGGCGAAGAAGATTTTTCATACCAATTGCGCGCGTTGGGTTTCCTCGCTTTCTCGCTTTTTCAATCGCCGCGCGATACTGCCGATTATGCGCCTGTGCCGTACACGGACATGCCGCCGTTCGGCGTCAACACATTTTTTGAGCAAGAAGTCGAGGAAGCAAAAATTCGCAAGGGTATGGAATTGATACGCGACGCGGGCTTTAAATTTATTCGTCAGGAATTTCCGTGGGAAGATTTGGAGCAGCCGCGCAAGGGTGAATTTTGGGATACGAAATTCAACAAAAGTACGTGGGAAAAATATGACCGCCTCGTCGCGTTGGCGGACGAATACGATTTGGAAATTATTGCGCGCCTCGACCATCCGCCCGCGTGGACGCGTGCCGATGGACACGCGCGCGGCTTTTTTGCGCCGCCGGATAATTATGAAGATTACGGCGATTTTGTTCACGCGGTTGTTTCGCGTTACAAAGGCAAAATCAAATTTTACCAATTGTGGAATGAGCCGAACATTTATCCCGAATGGGGCGAGCAAGATGTCAACGCGAGCGATTACACGCGCTTGTTGAAAATCGGATACGAACGCGCGAAACAAGCCGACCCGGCTGCGGTCATCATCAGCGCGGGGCTCGCGCAAACGCTCGAAACCGGTCCGCGCAATGTGAGCGATTTGATTTTTTTGCAGCAGATGTACGATGCGGGCGCGAAAAATTATTTTGATATTCTCGCGGTGATGAATTATGGTTTGTTCACCGGACCCGGTGACCATCGCGCCGACCCGACACGCACAAATTTTTCGCGCCCGGTTCTCCTTCGCGAAATCATGGTAAAGAACGGCGACGCAAACAAACCGATGTGGGCGATGGAAATTGGTTGGAACGCGCTGCCGCCGAGTTTTGAGAACGCGCCCTATGGACGCGTGACCGAACAGCAGCAAGCGAAATATGCGACGCAAGCGTACGAACGCGCGCAAACGGAATGGGGCTGGATGGGTGTGATGAATTATTGGTTTTTCAAACGCGCGTACGATAATGAACGTGAGCAGCCATTTTATTATTTCCGATTATTCGACCCCGATTTCACACCGCGCCCCGCGTATGACGCCATCAAACATTACACGCCCGCCGCGCGCTGGCTCGGCAAAGGATTTCATCAAGAGACACATTGGACGTTGGAATATCTTGGAGACTGGAGAACGGGAGATTATGGCGAACGTGTCACCGAAAAATACGCGATTGGAATTCCGAACGATATTTTGCAATTCGCGTTTCACGGCAACGCGGCAGAGCTCGCGCTCGCGCCGAATCCGTATTATGGGGTGATTGAAGCGAGCATAGATGATGGTGAGTTTCAAAAATTTGATTTGCGCGCGACGGACGCTCACGCGGAACATCGCATCACGCTTGCGAAAAATTTATTGCCCGGCAAACATCGGGTTGAGGTGCGCGTGTTACAAGGCGAATTGTGGCTCGATGGAATCGTGGTCAAGCAGTCGAATGAGTGGTTGCTGCAGTATGTGGTGTGGATTGCGGCGGGAGTTTGTTTCGTGATTATGGGAGTCGTGTTGCTTGCGCGCCGGCGTGCCTCACCTCCGAAGACTCTCCAGAATTTCAAAAGCGGAGATTCTGGAGAGGCGAGTCAAACACTCCCCCTCTCCTCAAAATCAAAAATAGATTTTGAGGAGAGGGGATTGGGGGGTGCGTCGTGATTCGTCCCCTCTTTCGTCTCTCACGTTCCTACGCCGCGCAAGAAATTGACGGCGAATGGTTGTCGCTGAAAAATCGCGTGTGGTTGTTGATAGCGCTCGCGGTTGGATTTTTTGTGCGCGTGAATGAGCTCGGCGCGCAGAGTTTGTGGAACGACGAAGGCACGTCCGTCGCGCTCGCGCGGTTGAGCGTGAATGCGATTGTCAACGCTGCCGCGCGCGACATTCACCCCCCCCTCTATTATTTGCTCTTGAGCGCGTGGATTCCGTTCGCGGGCATCGGCGAATTCGCGATTCGATTTCTGTCCGTCATTGCCGGGGTGTTGGTGATTGCGTTGACCTTTCGCATCGCGCGCGAATTTTTTGACCAAGATGTGGCGGTGATTGCGGCGGTATTGTCCGCGCTGAATCCGTTTCAAACGTATTACGCGCAAGAGACGCGCATGTATATTTGGGTGACATTGTTTGCGTGCTTGTCCGTTTGGATGTTCATTATCATGTTCAGACCGGCGCGCGAAATCAATCCCCCCCCCCTCGCGCAGCGAATGCGCGCGCGGCTGCTTGCCGTCGCGGGGTACATAATATTCACGCTCGCCGCGTTGTACACGAATTATTACGCCTTCACGCTCGTTCTGTTTGAAAACCTCGCGTTTCTCGCGTGGCTCGTGTGGGCGATTCGCAATCGTCGTCCGCGCATCGGGCATTCGGTTGCGTTTTGGATTGCGACGCAAATTGTAATTGCGCTGGCGTATTTGCCGTGGCTGAATTTTGCGCGGCAGTCGTTAACGAGCTGGCCCGGCATCAGCGAACCGATGTCTTTGTTCGATATGGCGTGGAAAATTACGAGCGCGTTCGTGACGGGTGCGGATGCGCCGCTGCCTTCTCAAGCGCTGCTCGTCGCGTTGTATGGGCTGTTGTTTGTCGGCGGATTACTGCCGTCGCGCGATTTGTTCAGACAAAGTGTGTGGGGCATTGTGACCTGCACGTTGTGGGCGCTTGTGCCATTGCTCGCGATGTATTTTGTTTCGCTGGCGCGTCCCGCATACAATCCGAAATTTTTGCTACTGGCGACGCCGGGTTTTTTGATTTGTGTCGCGCGCGGTGTTTCCGTCTTGTATCCCGGATTGTTCCTGCGCGAGCGTGCGCCGTACGGTGCCGCGCCCGGTGCGGGCATGCATCGGCACGCGCGTCAATTTGTCAATATCTCGAAATTATTTGTTGGCGCGCTGTTTGCGGCGGGAACGGTGCTGGCATTGCAAAACGTGTTTGCCGACCCGCGTTTGCAGCGCGATGATTATCGCGGCATTGTCCATTACATTAACGCGGTGGCGACAGAACGCGACGCCGTGCTCGTGAATGCGCCGGGGCAAATGGACGTGGTGCGTTATTATTTCAACAGTCCCGCGCAGTTGGTCGGATTGCCGATTGGGCGTCCGATGCAGCGCGACGCGACGAAAAAGGTTTTGAATGAATTGCGCGCGCGTGAAAATTTGTATGGAATTTTTTGGGCGACGGAACAAGCCGACCCCGAACGCTTCATCGAACGCACGTTAGCAGAAACGACCTTCAAAGCGAGTGACGAATGGCACGGCAGCGTACGACTCGCGCAATACGCCTTACCATCCGCGCTGACCATGTTTGAGGGACGCATTCGCTTTGGCGATGAAATGTTTTTGCGCCGCTTTGCGCTTGCGGACAAAACGCTCGCGGGCGGGGATGTGCTGCCGTTAGAGTTGGTGTGGGTGGGTGTGCGTCCTTTTTTGCCGGGTTACAAAATTTTTGTGCATCTGTTGAATGCACAAGGACAAATCATCGCGCAGCATGATGCGGAACCGCAAAATGGTTTCATGCCGACGAGTCAATGGAAAACGGGCGACGAAGTGGTTGACAAAATCGGTGTGCTGATTCCACCCGGTACGCCGCCGGGCGAATACACGTTGGTGATTGGCGTGTATCGCGGCGATACGGGCGAACGGTTGAAATTGCTCGATGGTACGGACGCGTTGACGCTCGGCGCGTTGACCGTGCGCAAGCGCATCGTTTCGCCGGACGCGATTTTTCGCACGCCCGTTGCGGACGCGAATTTTTCCGCGCTGAGATTGATTGGCTATCAATTCGTCCGCAAGGAATATACGCACGGCGAATTGATTCCCCTCGTGCTATACTTTCAAGCGCGTACGAAACCGACGACCGACTCGAAAATCGAAATTCAGTTGCGCGACCAAGGCGAAAATGCAATTGTCTCGTCGCGCGCGTTTGGAAATTATCCCTCGTCGCGCTGGGATGCCGGCGAAATCGTCCGCGAGATGTACGCGTTCGTGATTCCACAGGACGCGCTTGCCGGCGAGCACAGAATTGTTGTCACGGACGGCGCACAGGTGTTTGAAGTGACGCGCGTTCAAGTTCGATAAAAGCAACGCGAGACTCGAGATTTTTCCAATCTTGAGTCTCCACTCTCCACTCTCCATGTACATTGGCCGGAAACCGCAACGGTTGCCTTGGCTGCGTAGCTGTTTGCTGATTGTGATAATTGTCATCGGCACGGCGTACGCGAGTTTTCTTTTGCTCGCGACACGCGGGGTGTACGTCGCGCCGACAGCGTGGCTGCCCGACGCCTTGCATCCGACGGCGACCATTACGCCGACGCCGACGGAACCTGCGCTCAACATTGTGAATCGCGCGGACGGCTATTTTCAAAATGGCCAGGTGGACCGCGCGATTGCGGAATATCGGCGCGTAATTGAATTGGAGGAGGGAAATGATTTGGCGCGCGCGCGTTTGGCGCGGCTGTTGGTGATTCGACGCAAGTACGCCGAAGCGGAAGAACTTGCGCGGCTCGCGGTGGAATTGAATCCCGATGCCGCGTACAACAGCGCGGTGTTGGGACTTGTCCTCGATTGGCAGGGCAAGTACGACGAAGCCTTGCCCCACGCGCTGCGCGCAATTGAATTGGATGAAACAAATGTGTACGCGCAGGCGTACTTGTCAGAATTGTATTCCGACATGGGACGCGTAGACCGCTCCTTGCCGACGGCGCGGCTCGCGGTCGAGTTGGACGGGAACAATTGGGAAGCGTACCGCGTGCTCGGTTACGCGTACGAAACGTCAGGGCGCTATCGCAACGCGATTGCCGAATACCAGCGCGCGATTCAGATTCAACCGAACTTGGGATTGTTGTACGTCGCCGCCGCGCGCAACATGCGCGCGATTGGGCAATATCGCAACGCGCTCGCGTTGATTCAACAGGCGATTCAGGCGGACCCGAATTCTGCCGAAGTGTATGACGAGTTCGGATGGATTTATTATTTTCTCGGCGATTACGATGCGGCGATTTCACAACTGAGGCGCGCGGTGCAGATTGACGAAAGTTACGCACCGGCGTACGGGCATTTGGGCATCATTTATTTTGTGTTGCAAAATTGGGAACAAGCCGTGCCGAGTTTTGAAAAAGCGATTGCGCTCGGCGGGGACCGCGCGGAATATTATTATTCGTTGGGGCTTGCGTATGTGAATTTGGACAATTGTCCGAAAGGGCGCGAGTGGCTCGACAAAGCGTTGGACGTGAATCCCGACGATACGGCAGTCCAGGCGGCGGAACAGTATTACAATGAAAATTGTCTGGGCAGCCAAGCGCCGCCGACAAGGAGACCCGCGACGGCGGTGCCGCAACCTTGAAGAAATGAGACAAAAAAATTTCGTGACCTCCGTCACGAAATTTTTTTGTCGAAAGTTTTTATCACACCGGCGGCGCCTTTGTATCTCGCTGCTCCATCTGCTGCACCACTTTTGCCACTTCTTGAATCGCAACGCGCTGTTTGCGATAGAGGTCGCTTTCGCTCATGGCGAGTTTTTGCGCGACTTCGCGGATTTTCATGCCTTGAATCACTTTGAGTTCGAGAATGTTGTACAAGAGCCATTCGGGCGCGGTGAGCGAACGCGTGCCGTCGGGACGCAGACCCTCAATCGCTTCGGCGAGAATCGCGCGCAAGGCGCGGGTTGCGTTTCGGTCATAGTCGTCGAGCGATTGTTGGACGATGTTCAATTGCACTAACGGCGAGTGCGCCAGTTTGGGTCCGCCCCAATAATGCGCGAGCGCGTCTTGGACGGCGCGATGGAAATCGGGCGACGCGATGAGTTCTTCTTCAACGCGTTCCTGTACCGTGCCGCCGACGACGCGCTGTTTCTGCTGGACACGCTGCAGGGCTTCCACTTGGGAACCGATTTGTTCCAACGCGTCAAAGACATTTTTTTGCAGTGCGCGGTCTTCGAGCGCGAGCTCAGCTTGGAGCGCGAGCGCATCGACGAGTTCGCGTTCGTGGTCCGTCAAGTCGGGTTCGGGTGTGCGCGCCGCGATGCCGATGACGCCGACGAGCGTGTCGCTGCCGTTCGCTTTGAGCGGGTACAACCAATACTCGCCGTTCGCGAAAAAATGCGGCGCGCTTTCGCCGTTCGTCAGTGCGGGAGGAGTGTTTTGCGCGGTAATAAATTTTTGGATTTCTTCGCGCGCGCCCACCATCGCCTCGAGCTTCCATTCGTCCGCGTCGGCGGCGAGAACAAAGCCGCTCGGCGCGCGCAAGAGGTCGCATAGTGCCGCGACAATGTTTTCCAAAATTTGGCGCAGGTCGCTTGTCGTCAACAAACGCGCGTCCACTTCTTGAATCTGTTTCACCTCGCGGCGGTCTTGCCAGAACAGTACGCGGTCCAAATACGGCTTGCTGCGGCTGATGAGCATTTCAAAAACAATGATGCCGACAATCACCGTTGCCGCGAGCAGGGTTTCGCGCGTGACGCGCAGCCAACTTTCCACAATTGGCACAATCGCGAGCGCGGTAACGACGCCCACCGCGACGATGGGACCGCGCAGCATAAAGTGCACAAACTTTTGTTTGATGATGCGGTCCGATTGTAGCGCGCCTTGATACGTGACGGTGTACGCCATGACGACCAGCATGACGATGAGCGCAATCGTTCCGAAAAAAGTGAGCATCACCAGAACGATTGGCGGAATGAGCGCGGGGAAGCCCGAAAAGACGAGATAGGGAAACACGCCGAACGCCGGCGCGAGAAAGGCAATTCCCAACCGCCGCAAACGACGGCGCGAGGTCGGGGTGAGGGTGCGCCGGCGCGCCAGCTCGATATTGTAAATGCCCCACACCGTCGTCGCGAAAAAATACAACGCGAACAGATAGAACAACGGACCCGCGCGCAGTTGTGTCGCGAAGGGATGGTTGAACGGGTCGCCGACGACGAAATCGCTGAACACGACGAGCATGAGAAAAATCATGCCGAGGACGTACGAGATGATGGTGGCGGCGCGGCGGAGTTTTGTTTCGTAAAAGGTCGAACGCAAGACCGCGTTGGAAAAATGAACGTACGCGGCGGGGACGAACGCGATACCGATCCATTTGAAGCGCAGCCAGATTTCTGCGGCGTCGAGATCGGTTGTGCGGAGTAAAAACACTTGCCCGATATAGACGATGCCGACGAACGTGAGCAATGCGCTAAAGGCGCGCTGTACGGGATTGCGCCAACTTTGGGGAAACAACCACAGGAGCAGGGCAAAGGTGATGATGACGAGAGCGGCGGCAAGAAGAAAATTCCAAAACGAGAAAAGTTGGAGGAACAAATCCAGCATACTCACAAGTATAAGCGTAGATAGGGAAACAAGGAAACAGGTAAAGCATTGCAAAATCGTTGCTTGTCTACCTGTTTTCGTACCTACTTGTATCCGAGCACAAGCGTAAAATAAAAATACGCGAACGTCAACGGAATAAACATGCTGTCGAGGCGGTCAAAGACGCCGCCGTGTCCGGCAATGAGCGTACCGGAATCTTTGACGCCGAGATTGCGTTTGATGAGCGATTCGGTGAGGTCACCCGCCGTTGTCAACAACGCGATGATGATGCCGCCAAGAAACGCGAGCAGGGGATTCATTCCAAAGATGGAACCGAGAATGCCAAACGTCAATGTTCCGGCGACAATTCCACCAACCGCACCTTGGCGCGTTTTCTTGGGGCTGATATCCGGAAAGAATTTGTCTTTGCCCCACAAGCGTCCGGAAAGGTACGCAAAGATATCGGTGAACCATGTGGTCAGCAAAGGCACAAACAAGAGTTGTACGCCGTCTTGCAAATTTCTGAGCTCGAACAGATACGTGCCGAGGCCGCCGATATACATCACACCCAAAATCATGACTGCCCAATCGAGCAAAAAACTCTCGTGATTTTTTCGCAACAGTTCCCATAACGCGGGCAGCGCAACGATGATTGCCAAAATGAGCGGCGCGAAATCGTAGGGCAGTACGGGTTTCCACAACGCGTTCAAGTACAACAACGCAATCGCAAGGAGCGCGGGAATCCACAACGGGCGATGTTCGCCGATGCGCGTCATTTTGAAATATTCGTACGCCGCAATCAACATGCCGCCGCCGTACAAAGCAAAAAGCCACCATCCGCCCAATGTGACCGTGATGATGGCGAGTGTGGAAAGAACGATTGCAGAGAGGAGGCGGGCTAGCACAGCAAGCGGTCATTTCAAACGCAGGGACAAATCCAGAGTCCGCACGAGATTTCTCGCTCCATTCGAAATGACAATTTGAAATTACGGCTTTAACACTTTTCCAAAGCGTCGTTCACGCTGACTGTATTCCACGAGCGCGCGATACAATTCTTGCTTGTCGAAATCGGGCCAGTACGTTTGCGTCGCATAATACTCGGCATAGGCGGACTGCCAAATCAAATAATTCGACAAACGCATTTCGCCTGCGGTACGAATGACCAAATCGGGGTCGGGCGTATCCCCTGTATACAAATAGCGAGACACAAGGGCTTCATCAATTTGCTCGACGGGAATTTTGTCCGTGATGATGCGTTTCACCGCGTCAATAATTTCCGCGCGTCCGCCGTAATTGAACGCGACGTTGAGCGTGAGGCGCGTATTGTGCGCGGTCAACGCAACTGCCTCTGCAATCAACTGGACGAGTTTGTCCGACAGTTGGTCGTTGCGCCCGAGGTGCCGAATGCGGACGCCGTTCTTGTGGAGTTCAGGCGTTTCGCGTTGAATCGTCTGCTCAAGAATCGTCATCAAGCCGCGCACCTCGTCGAGCGGACGATTCCAATTTTCCGTCGAGAACGCGTAAATGGTGAGATAGTGAATGCCAAATTCCACTGCCGCGTTCAACAGGGGACGAATGTTTTCAACCCCTTGCCGATGTCCCATGATGCGCGGCAAACCTCGCGCCTGCGCCCAGCGTCCATTGCCGTCCATGATGATGGCAACGTGCGTTGGGATGCGCGTCAGTTCCGAGAGTTCGGGAGATTTTTCTACAAGGGTCATTAGTCATTAGTTATTAGTCATTAGGTATTCGCCACATGCTAACGACGAACAACTAACGACGAACAACTCAGACAGCCATTACTTCTTCTTCTTTTTTCTTGCTCAGCGCGTTCGCTTCTTCGACGTACTTGTCGGTCAATTTTTGCAATGCCTCTTTGCCGCGGTCGTGTTCGTCTTCGGTAATCATTTTTTCGGACTTGAATTCTTCGAGGTCTTTCATGCCCTGATGCCGAATGTTGCGAATCGCGACGTGCGCTTCCTCATTGCGCTGTTTCACGAGTTTCACCATCTTTTTCCGATTCTCTTCGGTCATCGGCGGAAGCGGCAGCCGAATCATTTTGCCGTCGTTGCTCGGCGTGAGTCCGAGTTCCGAGGCGAGAACTGCTTTTTCAATCGCCTTGATGGTCGAGGGGTCGTGCGGTTTAATCACAATCAAGCGCGCTTCGGGGACGGAAATTGTTGCCAGCTGCTGCAAGGGCGTCGGCGCGCCGTAATAGTCCACTTTGAGTGGCTCGACGAGCGAAGGTGACGCGCGTCCCGTGCGCATTCCTTGAAAATCGGAACGCATCGCTTCAATCGCTTTTTTCATTTTGGTTTCAACTTCGTGTTTTACGTCGTCTATCATAGTTGAGGTATCAGGCAGCAAGTAGCAGGGGACAACTTGAAACCTGCTACACACTACTTGCTACTTGCCAATGACAGTTCCCACCATCTCGCCCATCACGACGCGTTCAATGGCGCGGCGGTCATTGAGGTCAAAGACGATGATGGGGATATCATGTTCTTTACAGATTGTAATGGCAGTATCGTCCATCACGCGCACTTGTTCGGACAACAACGCGTCGTTGTACGAGAGGCGGTCAAATTTTTTCGCGTCTGCGAAACGATGCGGGTCTTTGTCGTACACCCCATCCACTTTGGTCGCTTTCAACAAAATCTGTGCGTTGATTTCTTGCGCGCGCAATGCGGCAGCGGTATCGGTGGTGAAAAAGGGATTGCCCGTGCCGGCGCCAAAGATAACAATGTATCCTTCGTCCAGGTGATGAATCGCGCGGCGTCGAATGTACGGTTCCGCGATTTGGTGCATTTCAATCGCGGTCATCACGCGTGTCTCGTAACCGCGTTTTTCGAGTGCGTCTTGCAAGGCGAGCGCGTTGATGACGGTTGCCAACATGCCCATATAGTCCGCCGTCGCGCGGTCAATTTGCTTGGCGTAGGGGTCGTTGCCGCGCCAAAAGTTACCGCCGCCGATGACAACCGCAATTTGAACACCGTGTTGTTTCACCGCGAGAATTTCATCGCTGACGTGAGCAACCATTTCGGGGTCAATCCCTTGCTCGCCGCGTCCCGAGAGCGATTCGCCGCCGAGTTTCAAGAGAATACGATTGTATTTGGGTGACTGTCCCATGCTTTGGGTACGCTCGCGAGCACCGGAACCTTCTTCCGCTGCTCGCGAGCGCATTATACATAAAAAAAAGGAAATAAGAGAAGCAAATCTCTCATTTCCTTTTGGTGTGTCCTAGTCTTCACCTAGCACGTAGCGTGTGAATCTCCGTACGATAATTTTTTCGCCGGTCTGTGCGCTTGCGCCCTTGACCAATTCTTCAATCGTCTGCTTGTCGTCTTTGATGTACGGCTGCTTGAGCAAAACGGCTTCGCCAAAATACTTGTCGAGTTTGCCCGCGACAATTTTTTCGACAATGTTCGCGGGTTTGCCTTCGGCGAGCGTGGCATCGGTGAAGGTTTTCTTTTGCGTTTCCAAAACGTCCGCCGGAATTTCTTCGACGGAAACGTACTTGGGATTCATCGCCGCGATTTGCAATGCCACCGCGTGCGCGACGTCTTGGAATTGCGGCGTGCGCGCAACGAAATCGGTCTCGCAGTTCAATTCCACCATCACGCCCACTTTGCCGTTATGCACGTACGTCTTAATCGTGCCGTCTTTTGCCGTGCGTTCGGCGGCTTTTTTCTCGGCGCGTTCGATGCCTTTCGCTTTCAAGATGCTCAATGCTTTGTCGTAATCGCCGCCCATACTTTCGAGCGTCTTTTTCGCGTCGAGAATGCCCGCGCCGGTTTCTTCACGTAATTTCTTGATTAATTCCGCTTGGCTTGCCATTATTCACCTGTCGTTTCTGCAACGGGTTCTTCGCTTGCAACCTCAGTGCCATTCGTTCCCAACAAATCGGAATCGCCGGGTTCAAACGAAAGCGCGTGTTCCAATTCGCCTTGCAATTCTGCGGGAACGCCCTCTTCGAGTTGTTCTGCCGCGACCACGCCGCGAATGTTTTTGCCTTCAATCACCGCGTCCGCGATTTTTGCAGTGATGAGTTTGATGGCGCGAATTGCGTCGTCGTTCGCGGGAATCGGATATTGAATCGGGAACGGGTCGCTGTTGGTATCGCACAACGCGACGATGGGAATATCGAGTGACTTTGCTTCGTTAATTGCAATCGTTTCGTGCAACGTGTCTACGATAAACAACAGACGCGGCAGGCGTTTCATTTCGCGCAGCCCGCCGACGCGTTCTTCGAGTTTTGCCAATTCGCGTGTGAGCAACAGCGCTTCTTTTTTCGGCAGCTTGTCGAGTTCGCCCATCGCTTGCCGTTCTTCGAGGCGAATCATGTAATCAATGCGCGCCCGAATGGTGCGAAAGTTGGTGAGCGTGCCGCCGAGCCAGCGATTGTTGACGTAGGGCATTCCACAGCGCACCGCTTCTTGCTGCACGGTTTCTTGCGCTTGCTTTTTCGTGCCGACGAAAAGAATCGTGCCGCCCTCCGCGACCGCGTCGCGAACAATTTTGTACCCCTCTTCGAGGCGGCTCATCGTTTGTTGTAAATCAATAATGTGAATGCCGTTGCGTTGGGTAAAGATGAATTGCTTCATGCGCGGATTCCAACGCCGCGTGCGGTGACCGAAATGAACCCCTGCTTCGAGCAAGGATTTCATGGGGAGAATGCTAGCCATGTGGCTCCTTTTGTGTTTGATGCGAGAGACCTCATCCCCAACCCTTCTCCCAAGAGGAGAAGGGGGAAACCCTCTCGCCGACGACACCCACAGTGCGACGCGCATTGCATTTTTTTGGCGCAACACACACGCCGCGAGGAGGTGTCTGGTTGATAGAAACATTCGTCGCGCAAAACGCGCAACGGCT
>CALMZO010000153.1 GCA_937870825.1 uncultured Chloroflexota bacterium
AGGCACGGGCGCACTTCCTTTTTAGCGCGAGTGTACGCAGGAAGTTCACCCCTCAAAACTTTTGTCATCGACCACTAGGGTACATTTTTCCCATTGAGGAATAGGGGTTGCGCGCATAGAATGCTGACAGTTAACAACTGGATAAAAAAATGGGTCTGCTCTCCCCCCCAGAGCAGCCCATCGCGGGTTATTGCGCGGCCGGGCGCAATAACCCGCTGTTTTTTTACAAGCGTTTCACAATCCCCGTCGTGCCGTCTATTTGAATCCGCGCGCCATCCTCCAGTACATTCATCAGATTTGGAATTGCCGTAACCGCCGGTAAATGATATTCGCGTGCGATGACCGCGCCGTGCGAAAGCACACCGCCGCGTTCCATGACCAAACCTGCCAACCGCGCAAACACCGGCGTCCACGCCGGGTCTGTCGCGGGCGCAATCAAAATTTCTCCCGCGCCCACGCGCGCCAACTCGCGCGGTTCGCGCACAATGCGCGCGATGCCGCGTGCAATCCCCGCGCTCACACCGCGCCCGCGCCATTCCGCTTCGGCGGTGTGAATCGTCGCGCGTTCCTTCAGAGGAACATCGCCGCGCAAAAACAACGGATACGCCTCCGCGCCGCGCGCGCGGTCCAACTCTTGATACGTTTGCCATTCGCGTTTGCGCGCCGCAATCCGTTCCGAAAAATCGCCCGGCTCAAATTCCATTCCATAGTACGCGGTAATTTCCGCGCGCGTCGCATAAAAAATTTCGTTCGCGTCGTGTACGATGCCGCGCGCCGCCAAATCGCGCCCCAATACCAAAAACGCCGCGCGCGTGAGCGCCAACGATTTTTGCCAATAGTAACGTTGGTCTTCGCGCAGTTGGGCGTAACGCCGCGCGAGTGCGATAACTGGATTCCAAACGAAACCCGTTTTTTCCAAAAAAACGGGTTTCGTTTGGAATCCGACCTCTGATAACAAAGGCAGAAGCAGCGTCGGGTCATCGCGGTACGTCGGCTGCGCGATGTCGAGCGAAAACGCGCGATGCCCATACTGCGCGAGAAATTCTTGCAACGCGCGCGCTGTATTTTTTTCGTCCGTCGCGAGCGATTCGTGATGGGCGATGCGTTCGAGCAACTCGGCAGTAGGGGGGGGGGACAAACGCGCGAGCGCGGCGAGTGCGGCATTGACCTCTTGTGTTTTGTTTGGCGCGTGACTCATCAATCGCTGCGCGTCTTTGCCAGAGAAATGCGCGAGCAATTTGTAAAACAAATCCGCATACGTGAGTGACCAACGATGAAGGTGCAAGAGCTGTGTGTCGAGCGCGTACGTCGCGTCGAGCACGCGCAATACTTGTTGGGCGTTCGTCGCGACGCCGAGACGCGCTTGCAGCGCGCGAATTCGCGCGTCATGGTATTTTGTAAATTGATTCCACGCGAGAAAATTGAACGGCGATGTCACGACGGGGTCACGCAGCAGGTGGTACGCGAGCGACAAAACAAAACGCGGTTGCAGTATCGAGGTTGGATAAGACGCGCGTTTTCGCATTCTCACGTCGCCATTCGGGAAATAACGCACCGCGTCGGCAGGCACGAACGCATTGGGAAATGGTTTGTAAAAAATTTGAAACAACGCGACATTGACGTACGGATGTCCATGCCACAAACGCGTCGCGGGAATTTTTTCCGCGTCGGGAAAACCCATAAAGCGCAACGGGTCACGCAAGGCGAGTTGCTCGAACAACGCGCCGACGAACGACCAACCGAGCGGCGACACAACGGACGTAAAGCGTTCGTTCAAAAACGCGGCTGTCCACAAAATTTCGTTTTCGTCATTCATTCCCACAATTATAATCAGTCTCTCGAATTCGAGTGAGCGGATACATTTTGCGCGTTCCCTCGATTTCGCTATAATGCTCGTCGCTGTGCCGAACTGCGCGCAGCATCTTAAAATACAAGAAATGATACACAGCGAAGTTGGGTGAAAATCCCACGCTGTCCCGCAACTGTGGAGTTGGTGCAATTGTGAGATAGTGCGGTAGTGCGATAGTTGGAACCGAAAACGATTCCTTTGCTATCGCACCATTGCACAAACATACTATCGCACTACCGAGCCAGGTCGCCTGTGTATCGTTCGTGATTGATTCAAGCGGGTTCATCAATCACATTCACTTGTTACCTTCGCGCGAAAGGGGGCAGGAGTATGAAACTATTGCTTTCAAAAAAGCATGTGGTGTCTCCGCCTCTTGTCGAATAGACGAGAGGTTTTTTTATCGCCGTTCATTACGCAATTCGTACGACAAATTTCAAATTTGTCGTAACTTTACGGAGAACAACATGCAAACGCAATTCAAAAAATTTCACATTCTGGTCGGCATACTTGTCGTTCTGCTCGCGCTCGCCGCGTGCGGCGCGCCCGTTCCGACACCCGTTCCGCCGACCGCAATTCCGCCCCAACCCACCCTCGCGCCAACCGCCGTGCCCCCGACGGCGATTCCCGCGCAGCCGACGCTCGCGCCCACCCTCGCGCCAACCGCCGTACCAACACAAAC
The DNA here is from genome assembly GCA_937870825.1 of uncultured Chloroflexota bacterium. Classification (GTDB taxonomy): domain Bacteria; phylum Chloroflexota; class Anaerolineae; order UBA4142; family SHND01; genus SHND01. Next base: position 2,529 of record CALMZO010000153.1, read on the forward strand.
ACCGCCCGTTGAATTTACACTGACCGATGCTGCCGGACGCTCCGTCACGTTAAAAGGAATTCCGACGCGCATCGTTTCGCTCGCGCCCAGCAATACCGAAATCGTTTGCGCGCTCGGCGCGTGTGACAAACTCGTCGGCGTTGACCAATTTTCCGATTTCCCCGCGCTAGTGAAAACATTGCCCAAATTGAGTGACGGGTTCAATCCGAACTATGAGCAGGTCATCGCCGCAAAACCTGACCTCGTGCTCGTCGCTTCGATTTCTTCGCCCGATGTCGTGAAAAAATTCGACGAACTGAAAATCCCGACGCTCATGATTGGCGCGGTCAATTCGAGTTTCGAAAGTGTGAAACAAGATATTCAACTTGTCGGCAAAGCCATCGGCGCCGAGTTACAAGCCGCGCAAGTGACCGCCGACATGGACAAAAAACTCGCGGAACTCGAAACGAAACTTGCGGCCGCGAAAACGAAACCGCGCGTCTTTTGGGAATTGGATGCGACGGACCCCGCAAAACCGTTCACGCCGGGACCCGGCACTTTTGTGCATGAAATCATCGTCCTCGCGGGCGGCGAAAATATCGCGGGCAATGCCGCTTCGCCGTACATACAAATGAACGCCGAAGAAATCATCAAGGCGAATCCCGAAGTGATTATTTTGAGTGATGCCGCGTATGGCGTTGCGCCCGAATCGGTGGGTAAGCGTCCGGGCTGGGACGTGATTGACGCGGTGAAAAAGAACAAGGTGTTTCCGATTGACGACAATCTCGTGAGTCGTCCCGGACCGCGCGTGGTAGAAGGACTCGAAGCGGCGGCGAAATTGATTCATCCCGAATTGTTCACGCCGTAGGACCTCACCCCCTAACCCCCTCTCCTAATTTTAGGAGAGGGGGAATACAGCATGGCAAGACAAACACTCATTCCGAAATCGTCAACCTTCAATGACGAAATCCAAGTACGCAGCATCGCACGCGTGAATGTTCGCGCGTTGTGGAAACATCCCGCGCTCGTATTGAGCGCGTTGACGTTGCTCATGCTCATCACGCTCGTCCTCGCGATGCGTTTTGGCACGGTGGCGATTGAACCCGCGACAAGTATCGCGATTATGTTCAAGCGCGCGTTGGGAATGGATTTCGGCATCGCGTGGAGCGCGGCGGAAGAAGCCATCATCTGGCAAATACGGCTGCCGCGCGTTCTCGGCGCGGCGATTGTCGGCGCGGGGCTTGCGAGCGCGGGCGTGGTGTTTCAAGGACTGTTGCGCAATCCGATGGCGGACCCGTACTTGCTCGGCACATCGGGCGGCGCGGCGCTCGCGGCAACCATCGCGTTTGCAATTCCGTTCGCGCTTGGATTCAGCACGTTCGGGTTGGTGCCAATTGCCGCGTTCATCGGCGCGCTCGTCGCCGTCCTCATTGTGTATCGTCTCGCGCATGTCGGGATGTACACGCCCATCACCACACTGCTGCTCGCGGGCTTTGCCGTGAGTTCGATGTTGGGCGCGTTCATGTCGGCGTTGATGCTGCTCAGTCGCGGGACATTGGAACGCGTCGTGTTGTGGACGCTCGGCGGTGTGAGCGCGAGCGGGTGGGGCATGCTGCTCGCGGTGACGCCGTTGATTTTGTTGGGAACTCTATTCGCGTTTCTCTTGTCGAATGACCTCAACGCGTTTTTGCTCGGCGAAGAACAAGCCGCCGCGTTGGGTGTAAATGTGGAACGGAAAAAATTTGTTTTGTTGTGCGTTGGCGCGTTGATGACGGGCGCGGCGGTTGCGTTGAGCGGACTGGTCGGATTCGTCGGCTTGATTGTTCCGCATTTTGCGCGCATCTTGCTCGGACCGAATCATCGGTTGTTATTGCCCGCCTCGTTTTTGTGCGGCGCAATTTTTCTCGTCATTGCCGATTTGCTCGCGCGCACATTGTTATCACCGCAAGAAATTCCGCTCGGCGTCGTGACTGCGCTTTTCGGCGCGCCGTTTTTTATTTTCTTGTTGCGACGCGCGAAAAAAGAATACACGTTTTAGAACTTGGAAATTGGATGTCCGATTCCAATCTCCAATTTCCAATCTCCATTCTCTTGTCCTCTTTCATTTCAACTACCATTGCCCAAATCGCGCCTCTTGACGAAAACGCGATGCAATCTGCGCGCGAACGCCAAGACCAATTGACAAAACCGCGCGGCGCATTGGGAAGACTCGAAACACTTTCGATTCAACTTGCGGGTATCGCGCGCACACCGCGCCCGCGTTTTCACAATCCCGTCATCATCACGCTTGCGGCAGACCACGGCATTGCGCGGCAAGGCGTGAGCGCGTACCCGTCGGCAGTGACGCCGCAAATGGTTTTGAATTTTGTGCGCGGCGGCGCGGCAATCAATGTGTTGGCGCGGCATGTTGGCGCGCGCGTTGTCGTCGGCGACTTGGGCGTGGACGCGGAATTTTCAGACGACGAAAACATCATTCACAAAAAAATCGCGCGCGGGACAAATGATTTTTCGCGCGAACCTGCCATGACGCGCGGGCAAGCGGAACGCGCGGTGGAAGTGGGAATTGAAATCGCGCAGCGAGAAATCGAGAGTGGCGCGGACCTTATCGGCACGGGCGATATGGGAATCGGGAATACGACGGCATCCAGCGCAATCGTCGCGGTGATGACGGGGCGCGCGCCGCGCGAGGTGACGGGACGGGGGACGGGCATTGACGATGCCGCGCTCGCGCACAAAATCCGCGTGATTGAACGCGCGTTGGAATTTCACAAACCGGACGCGAGGGATGCGCTCGACGTTTTGAGTAAAGTCGGCGGTTTTGAAATCGGTGGGCTTGCCGGTGTGATTCTCGGCGCGGCGGCATTGCGCGTTCCCGTCGTCGTTGACGGATTCATTTCGGGCGCGGCGGCGCTGCTGGCGTATGGGCTCGCGCCGGGGGTTCAACCGTACTTGATTCCCGCGCATCGTTCGGTAGAAATCGGGCATCGCGCGCTCTTGGAACATTTGTCGGAAAAGAATTTTCCAATGAATCCACTGCTCGATTTGGATTTGCGTTTGGGCGAAGGCACGGGCGCGGCGTTGGGAATTTCCTTGTGCATCGCCGCCGCGAAAATTTTGGACGAGATGGCGACGTTTCAAGAAGCCGGGGTTGCGGACAAGACGGTCTGATTTTCTTGCTTTCGCTTGGAGCAAATTCCTATTCGGTGTAGGGTTTTGGATTCGAGCATGTATGCGGTTACTGGCTGTGTCCCCGCTGAAGCGTCGAGTCCATACCTTGAATGAATCAGGAATCTGCTCTATTTCTTTTGGTTTCCGCGCGAATTAGAGACCAGGGAAATGAGGGAAATAAGGGAACTCGCGCGTTGTGAATTCATTCCTCGCCGCATTTGCACTGTTGACGATTTTGCCCATTCGCCGCGAACTTGATTTTTCCGCGCGCGCGTATTCTTTTTTCCCCCTCGTCGGCGCAGCCCTCGGCGCAGTTCTCGTTTTTTCGTTTCTCGTTTCTCGTTTGTTTTTTCCGCCACCCGTTACCGCCGCGCTCCTCGTCGCGCTGTGGGCATTGCTCACGGGCGCGCTGCATCTCGACGGTGTGAGCGATGCGTGCGATGCGCTGTTTGCGCCAACGACGCGCGAACGCCGTCTCGAAATTTTACGTGATGTTCATATCGGCGCGTTCGGCGCAACGGGTTTGTTTGTAATTTTGCTCTTGAAATTTGCCGCGCTGAATGAAATCAACCTCGCCGCGATTTTTCTTGCGCCCGTTCTGGCGCGGTGGGCGATGGTGTACGCGGCGGCGTATCCGCTCGCGCGCCGTGAGGGAATGGCAGCGCTGTTTGCCAAAGCTCTGTCGCGGCGCGAAATTACCCTCGCCACAATCGTCGCGTTTGCGTGTACAATTCCGTTCGGCTGGTTTGGCGTGAGCGCGTGGATTGCGGCAATGCTCGTCGCTACACTGCTGTCGCGTTTTGCGATGACGCGTCTCGGTGGTTTGACGGGCGATGTGTACGGAATGATTTGTGAAGTTGTGGAAGTGAGTGTGCTGCTCGTCGGCGCGCTAGTGCATCATTAACCAACTTGTTTTGCGTACCGATGCGTTGAAAGACGCTTTCTAAACGATTTCATTGTGCGCGACTCCCAAGAGCTTGTTTAATGCTGCACCAGGACGGCAATGAGAAAGTTTCGTCTCGGTTCGACTTCGTATGTGTATCCGGCGGACCTCGTAACCAATGCGCGGCAACTCGCGGGCGTTGTCGAGGACATTGAACTCGTGTTGTTTGAAACGCCAGACGACGAGACGAATTTTCCTGCGCGCGCCCAAGTGCAAGAACTCAAGCAGATTGCGAACGAAAACGGTTTGACGTACACGGTGCATTTGCCGATGGACTTGAAATTTGGCGACGCGGTCTCGTACGACAAAATCCGGCGCGCGCTCGCGTCGGTCGAAATCCTTGAACCGTTCGCGTATGTGACGCACCTGGACGGCAAAAATTTTTTGTCTGACACCGCGCCCGCTTCTATCGCGCGTTGGCAGCAAGAGGCAGAGCGCGCGCTGCTGGAATTGTGCGCGTGGGTTGGCGATACGTCGCGCGTGTGTGTGGAAAATGTGGAAGGTTGGAGCCCGGATTACTTTGCCGGGATACTTGCAGAAACAAACATCAAACGCTGCATTGATGTCGGACATTTTTGGGTGCAGAGCCGCGACCCGCTTCCGCATCTCACAGAAAATTTGTATCGGACACATGTGATTCATTTGCACGGCGTCAACGGGCGCGACCACGCGTCGTTAAAATTTGTTGCCGACGCGCAATTGTTTCCCATAGTGCGCGCGCTGCTTGAACAAAATTATGACGGCGTCGTGACGCTTGAAGTATTCGGAAAAGATGATTTTTTTTCGTCGCGTGATGCGTTGCTCCGCGCGGTGGAAATGATTGACTAATGGCACACGCAGAAATTATTTTTATTTTGGGCGGCGCGCGCAGCGGCAAGTCCGTGTTCGCCGAGCGATTGGCGCAGCAACGCGGCGGCGCGGAGGTTGTGTTTATGGCAACGGCGGAAGCGTTGGACGACGAAATGCGCGAACGCATCGCCGCACATCGCGCCGCGCGTCCGTCCGAATGGACAACGCTCGAAGCGCCGCGCGATTTGTTGGAAGGCATTCGCCATTTGCAAACGATGCCGCGCTTGATTGTGGTGGATTGTCTGACGCTGTGGGTGACGAACGAAATGTTGGCGAATGAAGTAAATTTGGAAAAGCGTTTGTTTTATCAACTCGATTTGTTGTGCGAATGGGTGCGCTTGCAAGAGATTGATTTGATTTTGATTTCAAACGAAGTCGGTCTCGGCATTGTGCCCGAAAACGCGCTCGCGCGAAAATTCCGCGATGTGCTGGGACGCGTGAACGCGCGCGCGGCGGAACACGCGCACCGCGTGTTTTGGATGATGGCAGGGCTGCCAATCGAAATCAAAGCGCGGGCGTACCAATTCTAAGAATGGAGCGTTCGGAATGCGACAAGGTTTAGTAATCGTCAACACGGGAAATGGCAAGGGCAAAACGACTGCGATGCTCGGCACACTCCTGCGCGCGTGGGGACGCGGAATGCGCGTGTGCGTGATTCAATTCATCAAAGCGGAGACGGGCAACTGGGGCGAAATTCGCGCGGCGCACAAATTGGACATCGAATGGCACGCGCTCGGCGACGGTTTCACCTGGACCTCGAAAGATTTGGACGAATCGGGCAACAAAGCGCGCAAAGGGTGGGCGCTCGCGCAAGAAAAAATCGCCAGCGGCAATTATGATGTGATCGCGTTGGATGAAGTAACATACGCGTTTCAATACGGTTGGCTCAACATCAACGACGTGATTGAATGGCTGCGCGCGCACAAGCCGCCCGCGCTGCATTTGATTTTGACCGGACGCGATGCCCCGCCCGAACTGGTCGAATATGCGGACCTCGTGACCGAGATGCGCGAAATCAAACATCCGTTTCAAAAAGGAATTCTCGCGCAAGCGGGAGTGGAATTCTAAGTAACGAGGAACGTGAACGGAGGACTGGGAGAATTGACAATCGAGTTGTTCATCAATTCATAGAGCTCTCAAATAAATGTCGTTTGGGGATTCTACGCTTTAGCGGGTTGATTGGCAGTAACCGCATAAATGCTCGAGTCCGATGCGATGAACTCTATTTGAGTTGACTATCAGTCCTCATCGCTCAGCCCTCAGCCCTTTGGCGATGCGTTTACTCGATTTCCCCTGGCTCTTTGAACTCGGCGCGCCGATTTATGCGTGGTTCAATTCACAAGGCGTGTGGCTCGAATCGTGCGCGCGTCTCGCCGCGCATTTTCCCAAAACGGAAAACGCGCGCGTCCGCGTTTTGGATTTGGGCTGCGGACCGGGCAACACCGCGATTGCGATGGCGCGTGTGCGCGGGGACGCGTTTATTGTCGGGCTTGACCTCGCGCCAAAAATGCTCGAACTCGCGCAACGCGAAACACAGCGCGCGAATTTTTTAGAAAACATTTCGTACGTTCTCGCGGACGCGACGGCGCTGCCGTTCACGGAAAACACGTTCGACGTGACGACGGGGCATTCGTTTTTGTATCTCGTCGGCGACCGCGCGGGTGTTTTGCGCGAAGCGTATCGCGTGTTAACGCGCGGCGGGCGTTGGGTTTCGATGGAGCCGCGTGATGGGAAAACGGGGAATTGGCTGGCGAAGCATTGGAAAAATGTGCGCTTTATGGTGTCGGTGATTTTGTGGCGACCGTACAGCAAATTTCACGGACGGCTCGACGAAGAAAAATTTCCTGAAACGCTCGCGCGCGCAGGATTCAAAAACAATGGCACGGAATTGGCGATTGAAGGACTCGGCATCATCGGCTACGGTGAAAAATGAGACCGTACATTACGCTGCTGCGCTTGCCGTTTCAATTTTTACTGTCGCCGATTTTTTTGTGGGGCTATTTGCTGGCGGATGGAACGTGGAACGCGACATTGCTCATCGCGTATCTCTCGTTTCATCTTTTTTTGTACGCGGGCGGCACCGCGCTCAATTCGTGCTATGACCGCGACGAAGGACCCATCGGCGGGCTCGCACATCCACCCCCCCCTCCAACACATCTCCTCGAATTTTCGCTCGTCTGGCAACTGATTGGATTCGTCCTCGCGCTCGCGGTGAATCTTGAATTCGCCGCGATTTATTTCGTCATGTTTTGGATGTCCATTGCGTATTCGCACCCGCGCCTTCGCTGGAAAGGAAAACCGTTCGGCGCACTTGCCACCATCATGCTCGGACAGGGCATCCTGCCATTTTACGCGGGGTGGGTAACGGCGCGCGGAACTTTACAAAACGGCGCGGAAGGTTTGGCGATTCTCGGCGCGCTGTCGGCGACGCTCATCATCGGCGGCATGTATCCGCTGACGCAAATTTATCAACTCGACGCGGATGCCGAACGCGGCGATTTGACCTCCGCGCGTTTTCTCGGCGTCAACAATTCGTTTCGGCTGGCGCTGTTTTCAATTTCGCTCGGCGGCGCGGGCGCGGTGCTCATCGCCGCGATAAAATTTTCGTGGTGGGAAGCGGCGGGGCTGGCAATTTTTTTGTGCGTGTTCCTCATCGCCGTCGCGCGATGGCGCGCGCGGTTTTATTCGCAGACGGTGATGCAAAATTTCAAGACGGTGATGCTGCTGTATGCGGGCGTGACGCTGCCATTTCTCGCGTGGATTTGTATTCAGCTCGTTCTTGCGACGTTTTGGAAATGAGGGTGTGCGTCACGATTTTGGGCGAATGAATTCACCACTACAAAAACGCGAAACCTGCCTCCGCAGGTTGGGGATTCAGTGTGCGGAGGCACACTTGGCGTCTTCGTTGCCGCGATTTCTAATCGCCTGTCGCATCAGAGAACGCTTGCTACGCGATGTGATACAATCTCTACAATTTCCACCTTCCAATCTCTCATCTCGAAGGAGTTCCATGAAAGAAATTCGCGGCGTGCTGCCGCCGATTGCGACACCGTTTGATCAAGACGGAAATGTTTCGACGGAACATCTTGCGGCGAATCTCACGCGGTATTTGGAAACGGGCTTGCACGGATTCGTCGTGCTGGGTTCAAACGGCGAATATCCGATGTTGAGCAAAGACGAAAAAATTCGCGTGTTGGAAATTGCGCGCGAGGTAATTCCGCAAGACCGCTTGCTCATTGCAGGCACGGGCGCGGATTCGACGCGCGAGACGATTGATTTGACGAAACGCGCGGCGCAGATTGGCGCGGACGCCGCGTTGATTGTGACGCCGCATTATTATCGTCCCGCGATGAATGGCGCGGCATTGACGCGACACTATTTGTCCATTGCAGACGCGTCGCCGATTCCGATTCTGATTTACAACGTTCCCGTGTACACGAACGTGGACATTGACGCGGCGACGATTATTGAATTGGCGCGGCATGAGAACATCGTGGGCATGAAAGACAGTTCCGCGAACATGAACAAGATGGGCGAGGTGATTCGTTTCACCCCCCCCCATTTTGCGACAATGGTAGGAACGGGCGGCGCGCTGTTTGCCGCGTTGTGCATCGGCGCGAAAGGTGTCGTTCCCGCGTTGGGCAATATCGCGCCGCGCGAGTGTGTGGCGATGTATGATTTGTTCCGCGAAGGAAAAATGGACGAGGCGCGCAATCTGCAATTGCGAATGGTGCGACCGAACGTGGCGGTGACGAGCCGATGGGGTGTGCCGGGTTTGAAAGCGGCAATGGACGAAGTGGGCTATTACGGCGGGCTGCCGCGTTCGCCGCTGCTGCCGCTCGGCGAAAGTGACCGCAACAAGTTGCGCGATGTTTTGCGCGAAGCGGAATTGCTGTGAATCAAAAAGAACGACGCATATGGCGTCGTTTTTTTGTTAGCGGAGGAAAGGCAGCTGCTGCGTCGCTTCGAGTGCGTGCTCTGCCCAAATGTTGGGCATCGCATTGTAATAGAGCAAAAAGAGCGCGAGCGCGACGAGGAGCGCGGTCCCCGCGACGGCGCGCCATTCCCGCGCAATGCCGCGCGCGATGCGGCGCACGGGCGGAGGAACGCGGCGCGCGAGACAGATGCCGAATGCTGTGACGCGTCGTTGCACGCCGGCGCGCGCACGCGTCAGCAGCGGCAGTGGCTTGCCGGAGAGGGGCAAGGGATTGTATTCTGTTGCGCGACGTGGCATCGGTTCGAACTGCGCGAGCCATTGCATTACAAAGCGCGCCGTGCCAATCAAAACACCGATGGTTGATGCCATCGCGAGGTAAAAGAGCCGCGCATCCGTCGCTTCGAGTTCAAGCAGCAGATTCCAACGCGTTGCGAGGGCAATCCCCGGCGCGATGCCTGCAAGGTTCAGCGCGCCGAAAATGAAAACGACAACGGCAACAGGATTGACCCACCGATTTTGCACCGTGCGCGCGATGGTGATGCTCGCCGCCATCAGCGTCAAACCCACCGCGCGCGCAAAGATTTCCAACACCGCGTTCGTCATTCCATCCAAGGTGCCGCGTGATAAATCGAGCAAGACAAAACCGAGTGCGTACAACGCGGCGAAACTCATCAGGCGTCCCGCGCGCCGTTCCAGACTTGCCAGCGCGCTGCCGACGACGATGGCGGCGATTCCGCCATACCCCAAAATCGCAAGCAAGTTCGACAGTTCGATGAGACGCGGATATTGTCCGATGAGTTGATACAAAAGCCAGAACCCAATCGGCTGTCCCAAGCCGAGCAAGACTGCGAGGATGGGCAGCGGCGACTCATCCGCCATCGGTCCGAGCCACACGAGAAACGGCACGATGCCGAGCAGCAAGCCCAAGCCCCACGTCAAAAACAAAATGGACAATTCAATCAACGAAGTTTGGTCCGGGGTAAGCGGATACAACTGCACAAAGCGATGTCCGAGCAGCAACATCGCGCTCGCGATAATAATCAAGACCAAATAGTACGCCGCGCCGCCGACACGCTGCACGCGGCGCGGTTCCATCGCCAACACCATCGTCGCAAGACCGGCTGCCCACGTGAATACGCCGACGACGAAATCATTGACCAGCAGCGCAATCGCCCAAACAATCCAACTCCAAAACAAGAAACCGAGCGTGCGCCGCGATTCTCCGAAACAGGTCGCAATCGCGAGAATGCCGGACAATGCCATCGCGGCAAGCAAAAAATCGCGCGCGAGGGGCTGCATCGCAAACGAGAGACCAAAAAATTCAAACGCGTCGGTACTGGCATTCCGCGTTGCCGAGACCAATAAAACGGTCGCGGCGACACTTGATGCACACGCGGAGGGGCGCCAATACCGCGCGACGTGTACGATGAGCGCGCACGCGGCAATCAGGAATACGAGCAAGGGCAATGCGATGGTGGGCATACCTTAGACTTCGCCGCGCCGTCTGCCTGAGGCGTGCGCGGGAACGCTGGCGATGTGCGAAATCGCCAACGCGATAACCAAATCCGAAATGACGAGCAGCGCGTAAATCAGCAGCGAGTTGTCTATCGAAAGATAGATGATGCCAAAGCCCGACGTGAAAAATAAAAGGCCCATGCCGAGTTTGAGCGCGTCGCGCGTGAGCGCAATCGTCACCAGTCCGCCGAGCGCGAGCCACAAGCCGGTGACCCAAAAGAGTGTCGGCGCGTTCAACAAGACGAATTGTCCGCTCAAGGCGATGACGCTCAACGCGACGAGCGCGAGCGCGATGATACGAAACGGCATATTCATCCAAAAGACGCCCTGTCCAATTTCATCGCGATAGTCCCGGTATTGTTCATCCGGCGCAAGTTGCCGCCGCCGCCGCGGTTTCACGCGCCGCGCGGTAATATAAAACATGGTCGCAACCAGCCCGCCCGCAATCATCCGTACCGCCGCAATTTGCAAAGGGATCAACGTCGAGAGCAGGATGGCGACAAAAATATATTGCGCCGCCAGCGCCAGCAGCGAAAAGCGCCAATCGCCGAAAAGCATCACGACGGCGACGCTGAACAAGAGTCCAAGGAGCAGTTGATTGGTTGTGACTGCGGCAAAGGCGCGCGCGAGGTCATCTAAAGAAGGCATACGAGCGGTTCAGTTTTGAGGAGTGGTGGGCGTCGTGCGCCGCGCCCGCGCGCGTTCCAATGCGCGCCACGAATCGAAATCTATTTTGTCATCCGATTCGGTCGTAGCAATCAAGGTGAATGACGTTCCGGGGGCTACCTGTGCGCGCACGAGTCCCGGCACGTACAAATCTGCGGCGGCATTGTTCTCGCCGCGCAATTGAAAACGCCAGTACCACAAGTCGAGCGGCGTAAAATCAAATTGCGGCGCCACCAACAGCCGATAGGGCACGGCACCTTCAAAGGCAGTCACCTGCAAACCGCGTTCGAGCCGTTGAATGTGAAAGCGCAATTGTTCGCTGCCCTGCGTCAACGTCTCGCGCACGCGGTAATCACACAACGGTATCAGCGTCAAACGAATGGGCGCGGAATGTTCCGCGAGAGTGTAGCGAACAAAAGTTGTGTTGTGTCCCTGCCCTAACCAAATTGTCTTGGTCAAGTGAAAACGTCCCGCTTCATAGAAAAATTCTGCAATCGTTCCATCAAAGCTGACTTGCTGCAAATACAGATAGCCGTCCGGCTCAATCACATTCCCCACATACTCGTTCGTCCCGAGTTTGTACTGCTGTCCGTCAACCTCGATTTCTTCATCCACCTTGGCGAGGGTGACGGTGAGCGCGCCGGACCCGTCCAGCGGGGCGACGAGCAAGCCGTGATGGCGTCGCGTGATCGCGCCGGCAATGGAAGTGGACGCGTAACTCGTACTCTCATTGGTGACGCGCCACTCGTGCGCGAGCGCTTGTGTTTCGTCCCGGCAAATTTCGCGTGGGAAAACTGTCATAGCAGAACCAAGGCAAAAGCGGTAAATGAGTATAGCATAATCCCCAAAACGCGACTAGAATCGGACAGATGGCACGCGCCTATCTGGCACTGGGGAGCAATCTCGGAGACCGACTCGCAAATTTGCGAGAGGCGGTCACGCGGCTGGAAAAAAATGTTCACGTGGAAAAAATTTCGGCAGTGTATGAAACGGAACCGTGGGGAGTTGTGGAACAGCCGCGCTTTTTCAATCTCGTGCTCGCGGGAGAAACAGAACTGGGACCGATGGCATTGCTCGAATTTGTGAAATCGGTCGAGCGTGAAATGGGACGCGTGGAAACGGTGCGTTATGGTCCGCGCGTGATAGATGTAGATGTCTTGCTGTACGATGAGGTGATTGTTGAAAATGATGTTCTGGAAATTCCGCACGCGCGTATGCACGAACGCCGCTTTGTGTTGGTGCCGCTCGCGGAAATTGCGCCCGACGCGACGCATCCGCGTTTGAAAAAATCGGCGCGCGAATTGTTGGCACAACTACCGAACGCGGGTGACGTACATTTTTTTGCGGCGTGGTAATGTGTTGCGGATTATTGCGTAGAATCTGCCGAGTTCCCCGACCAGTAATTGAACCAATACAGGAATTGCGCCATGTTCCATTCGCCGCGAATGCGAATGCGGCGCAGTTCATAGGGCTGCTCACTCGATTGATACGTGCCCTGTTTTGTCGTCACTGCCGCGATGTAACCCAATTCTCGCAAAAGATTGAGCGAGTATTGATTGTAACTCCCGGACGGGTACGAAAAAATCGGCGTCCAGTTTGGCAAATGGTCAACCATGAGCTTGTGCGCGCGTTTGATTTCCGCGTCCTGCGTTGAATTGCGCGTCGTGCCGAGATTGTAGCGATGCGTGAGGGAATGATTGCCAAACTCCATGCCGTTCTCGTACATTTCCAAAATTTGTTCCCAACGCAGATAGCCGGGCGAGCCGTAATCGGTCGGTGCGCCAATGACGAAAAAGGTTCCGACAAAGCCGTGGTCTTTGAGCGTCGGAAAAACATTCGTGTAATTGTTGTCATACCCGTCGTCAAAGGTGAGCAGAATCGGTTTTTCGGGCAGCGGCGCGCCCGTCTGCAAATGATTCATCAAATCCGCAATCCGAATCGTCGTGTATCCTTGTTCCGCAATAAATTTCATTTGCTCTTCAAATCGCTCTTGCGAAACGGTGAGCGCTTTTCGCACCGCGTCCGCGTCGGGCGGCACGTCTCCGACGTGGTGATACATCAGAATCGGCACACGCACGTCGCGCACAATCGGCGCGGGCGTTGTGGTATCGGTAGGAATTTCCGTCGCCGCCGGTGTATGAGTCGCGCGCGCGGTTGCCGTGTGCGTGGCTGTTGCGGTTGGTGAATGCGTGCGCGTTGGCGTAAAGGTGCGCGTGGGCGTTCGCGTAAATGTCGCCGTCGCGGTGTGCGTTGGCGTGCGCGTGGGCGTGAACGTTTTGGTAAAGGTTGGTGTTGGCGAAGCAAAGAGCGCGATGGATCTGAGCGGGGTGTTGAATTGCGTAAAGCCGACAGCGCCCAGAACGACGCCGACGACTGCCAACAAAAAAGGGCTACGCAGCAATTGGCGCTGTTTGCCCTGATTTCGGATATGCACGGCGCAAGATTTTAGCACAAAACGCGCGTCTACCAAGTTGGATGGGCGGCAGCCGACGCAATTAGAAATCGAATTGTCACGGCACAAACAAGAGTAACCTGGGAAAACACGAGTCGCAATGTTTACCAAATCTTTACCAACATTGTACGAAATCTAAAACAAAAATGCTTGACAAGGGGGGGGGGGGGGGACGATATAATGCCACGACATAACCCGATTGGAGAAAAAAATGAAAACTGTGTCGAAGATGTTTCTGACAATCCTTGCAATTCTTGCCTTTGTCGCGTTTATCTACATATTGAATTCCTTGTTTTCAACTATTAGCGTCCAGCAAGCCAACACCCAAGGATCTGTTGCCTCTGCGAAAAAGAAGACCCCAACAATTGAAGTACCCCGAAAGACAAGGCAGGTAATACGCCCCCAGACTCCGGCTATAAGAAAAACCAATCCTGCACCATCGCCCATAGCTACTGGAAGTGTTCCCAAATTGCATGTGGTAAATGAGCGCAAGGTTGATGACCTGTTGCAATGTGAGGTCCGGGTTGCTGTATCACCTGACCGTAAGAGTTTTGTGTGTGGAAAGGTTCGTGGTGGGCGTGGCGTCTGGCTGGGTTCATTTGAAAACGGGCTAACCAAACAAATCGCCGATAAGGAAGGATCTGTCCAATGGTTTCCAAATGGCAAAAGGATTGCGTACACAATCGGCGTGCCAATTGGAAAAGCGACGAAATTATATGAGATTGATTTAGCAACGGGTGACAAAATTGAGGTTGGACAGACCCGTGATGCGCGTAATTTTAGCGTTGATAGAAATGGACAGATTTTTTTCCTTGGACGAGAAGCGCTTACGGTATGGAATTCGCAGACCAAAACAGCAAAGCCAGTCACCGAGTTAAATGCCCGTCTTGCAGGAATTGATCAGACCGCCTTTACGGTAGATCCTCTCAGATTCGATTCCGCTCTTTTCCTGTCGCCGGATGGGGAACGAATCGTAATCCAGGATGTTTATGATGACAAAGGTAGTCTTATCCTCACAGATTTAAGCACAGGAAACGTCGTTACACTCACTGATGAGGTAGGTAATGCTACCTCACCCATAGCTTGGTCGCCTGATACTAGTCAAGTCGCTTATAGCTCACGTACGGAGCGTGATGCTGCTTCCTTAGAGTTCAAGGGTGCAATGTTATGGGTTACGGATGCAATTGGCAATAACCCACAGGAGGTTTTCCGAACGGATCAGTGTGTAGATTTGCGCTATGTTACTTGGCTTCCCAATGGACAAACAATTCTCTTTGTTTGCACAGAGGGAGGAAATTCATTTGAAGTGTACTGGCATTATATGGCACTCAATCTTTCCACGGGTACTGCAGATGAATTGTTCATGAATGGTGAAGGTCTCGATCTGGTGAATGATGGATTAGACATTTTGATCCTTCGTTCAGTGCAGAATACGGGAAATTGGATCATTGAATTGTCTGAATGAGGAGGACCAATGTATATTTATTCCAAGCCGGTGCTCACCGCAGTGTTTTCCATAGTTTGTGTGCTTGGAACACTTTTGTTTGTACCACCAGTTGTTGCAGAGGCTGCTTCTCCAGTTGTAGTGGTTGCAAAATGGGATAGTACAAACCGATGCATTGCATTTGCACATGGCGCTTATGATGTGGACACATATACACGTGATGCCTTGGCGGGTGAGTGGTTTTCAACAGATCCAGTAGCATCACTCCGTGCGGGAGCTGTAGTAATCAGAAGTGATGCCGTGCATTACTCTCAAAATCCTGAATGGACGGATCCTATCGCGGGAAATACTTGCCCTGGCGTACCTAGATTTTACTTTAATCTTCGTACCAGCATTTTTGCTGGATGGGGACCTGGCAAGGGCGCAACCGATAGAGGAAACTCAAATCGTAATCCCAATCTCCAAGTAACTCGAACAGGTGGAGCATTACTTGTCCAAAATCAAAGTGTTCGGTTCTTTCCACTTCGGCTGTGCCATCATGATGAAGCGAATCGACTTGTAAATGCAGGAATCTTGACAACCTACGCGAGTATCTTGACAGATCGAACAAACGGCATATATCGAGCAAACAATCCGTGTGGAACTGACTCGAATATTTCAAATCTTTCTATCAATGGGAGTTTCTATGCTTTTACTAATTCCATGACCAATGGAACTGCGCCGTCTTATGTTCAAGGTGAGGAACCCCCTTTTGGTACGACTGTCCCAGTGGGCGGAGTGCGAACGACGGAGGTAACGGCAGAAGGAGGTTCCCGTCAAGCTGAACGATATTGGGGTTTTGTTCACATGGTTTCAGTCGGACCGGACGAAAAGCCCGAACCGGAGCCGGGGATTTATATTACAGGTACAGGTCGTGGTGATAAAGCAGAGTATCTCTATAATTTCGGGGGACATACGAATACGATTCGCATCAGCGGCATTGACGATTTGCCTGCGCCGGTCACAATCAATATTTATGTGGATGGGAGATTTGACTCGTCTATGTCTTGGGCTATTGGTGATGATGCGCGGCGACAGATTAGCAAACCTTTGGCGCGAGCATATAGCGCAGGGACGCATGCCGTTGCAATTGAATTTGTTCAGGATTTTTTTATGGCGGGTTGTCCAGGGAATGCTCCTTGGCCCTGTGACCGGAATATGTATCTTGACAATTTTCTGGTCACGAATCCGTGAAGCAAATACACTTTGAAAGTGCAAACTCCCTCTGCAAATTTTGCTGTGGGAGTTTCATTTTTAAGAAGGCAGCAATATAACCTGCGGCGCATCTTGCTTTGTCGGATGCGGTTGAACCATCACGCTCGCGTTGAACACGCTGCGAATTTGTTCCGCGTTCAAAACGGTTTGCGGCGCGCCTTGTGCGACGATGCGTCCGCGTTCGAGCAAAATCAAATTATCGAAATACAGCGCGGCTAAATTCAAGTCGTGCATGGTGGCGAGAACGGTCAACCCGCGTTCACGATTTAAATTTTTAAGCAATTCCAAAATTTCGATTTGATGATTAATGTCAAGATGGACTGTTGGTTCGTCGAGCAGCAACACTTGCGGCTCTTGCGCGAGCGCCATCGCAATGACGACGCGCTGTTGTTCCCCTCCTGAAAGTTCGGTCACGACGCGGTCCCTCATTTCCCGTATTTCCATCAGCTCCATCGCGTGTTCTACCACCGCGCGGTCATTTTTCTTTGCCCCGCTCAACGCGCCCACGTGCGGCGTGCGTCCCAACATCACCATTTGTTCGACGGTAAAACCAAATTGCAAATTCATTTCTTGCGGCACAAGCGCGATGCGTTTCGCAATTTCGCGGCGCGTCATTTTTTTCAAGTCGGCGCCTTGATAAAAAACATTCCCGCGCGTTGGCGACAAAATTCCTGTAAGCAATTTCAACAGCGTCGTTTTCCCCGAACCATTCGGGCCCAACAACGCGCACAGCCCCCCGCACTCTAACGCGAAATCAATTTCACGCAGTGTTGGCGCGCCCGAGTATGAAAAAGAAATTTTTTCGGCGGAAAGAAGAGGTTTCAAAGTATCACGTATCAAGTATCACGTATCAAGTGTCCGTTACATGACACATGACACTATGACACTTGCTCCAGCTGTTCCAATTTCAACGACAACACTTGCGACACGCCGTCTTCGCCCATCGAGACGCCGTAAATCGCGCGCGCGCCTTCCATCGTGACGCGGTTGTGCGTAATGATGATGAACTGCGACGCGTCGGACAATTCTTTCAGTCCTTCGCGGAAGCGTCCTACGTTTGCTTCGTCGAGCGCGGCGTCCACTTCGTCCATCACACAGAATGGCGTCGGACTCACTTTCAGAATCGAAAAAATTAGCGCGGCAGCGGTCAGCGCGCGTTCGCCGCCGGAAAGCAGGACGAGCTGCGCGGCGCGTTTGCCGGGCGGGCGCGCGGTGATTTCGATGCCGCTGTGAATAATGTCGTTCGGGTCGGAAAGTTCCAGGCGCGCCGTGCCGCCGCCAAAGAGCATCGTGAAATAATTTTTGAACTGCGCGTTGATGGCATTGAACGTGTCCAGAAATTTTTGTTTCATCATCGCGTCGAGTTCGGCGGTGGCGAGCTGCAATTTTTCCATCGCCGTTGCCAAGTCGGCGGCTTGCTCGGTGAGAAACGCGTGCCGTTCTTTGAGTTCCGCGTATTCTTGCGGCGCGTTCGGATTCACGTTGCCGATGTAACGCATCTGATTTTTCAAACGGCGAATTTCTTTGTCGAAACCGTCGGGCAGCGCGTCCACTTCGGGCAGTGTGACAAGTTCCTGCGCGGGTGTTTCGTTCGACAAATTTTCAATTTGTGTTTCTGCCGCATCGTTGGGCAAATTTGAAATTTGCCCGACTAGGCGCAAACGCAATTGACGCGGCGCGGCGGAATCCAATTCGACGGGACCCAAATCATCTTCGATTTCTTGTTCGAGCCGCGCGATTTCCGCGCGGCGGCGTTCCGCGTCCAGCACGGCGCGATTGTACAATTCTTCCGCGACGGTCAAACCGCTCCGCAATTCTGCTTCGCGTTCTTCCAATTCGTTTTGCAAGCGTTCACTCTCACTCAACGCGGCTTCGTCGGGAAACGCGACGTCGTTCAGCGCTTGCAGCGACGCGCGCATTTCATTCACTTGAATTTGAACAGCGTCGCGCTGCGGCAAAATTTCCGCCACTTGCGCGGCGAACGACGCGACGCGCGCGGCTTTGGTTTCCTGTTCGCGCAGCGCGCGGTCGCGTTCGCGCGTCAAACGTTCGCCTTCTTGCGCGTGTTCGCGTGCGGCGCGTTCGCGCTCGCGCACTTTTTCGCGCTGGCGTTCCAACGCGCGTTCGCGCTGTCGTTCGTGCTCGCGTTCTTGTTCGCGGGCGCGGTCTTGCAACATGCGCTCGCGTTCGCGCACGAGTTGTTCATGTTCGCGGCGCAAACGTTCGCGTTCGCGCACAATTTTTTCGCGTTCCCGCTGCAACTGTTCGCGGAATTGTTCGCGCTCGCGCCGGTGTTCGCGTTCGGCGCGTTCGCGTTCTTGAATGCGTTCGCGTTCGGCGCGCTCAAATTCGCGCTGCGCGTTCGCCAACGCCTGCTGCGCGTTTTGTACGTCGCGTTCGACGAGCGCGAGCGCGGATTTTGTTTCGTTCGCTTCGAGGCGCACACGTTCAAGCAAGCGTTCCCGTTCGCGTTGTTCGCGTTCGCGGCGGGCGAGGTCGTCGGCTTGCGCGGCGAGTCCTGCGACGGCGGCGAGCGCGGATTCGTAGAGCGGCAATTTTTCTTGAAGGGCAATGAGATGGGCGGCTAAATCCGGTGAGGCGGACGATTCGGATTCTGCGGAAAGCGTGAGTGTGGGCGCGTCGAATTCTTGCAAACGCAAATTGGCGAGACGTTGTTTGGCGATGGCGCGGGCGCGTTCGTATTCGACGCGTTCGCGTTCGGCGGCGAGCGTTTGCGCGGTGTGTTCAAACTGTGCGCGGAAATTTTCGTCAGCTTGTGCGCGTTCGGCGGCGCGCTGTGCGGTTTCGGTTTCCCATTCCGCTTGCGCGCGCTGCTCTTTTTCGCCAAGTGTTTCTAATTCCGTATCGTGCGCGCGTTCGGCGGCGCGCTGCTGTTCGGCGAGAGTTTCGAGTTCGGCTCGATGCTGTGCTTGCAATTGCGCGACTGCGTTTTCATTTTCTAGCGGCGGCGGAATGGTTTCGCTTTCGGTTTGTGTGTCGTCAACGGAGAGGGTGAGCGATGGCGCGCTGTTCTGCGTCCACTGTTCAAGGGCGGCGACGGCGGTGGCGACGAGCGCGTTCGTCATTTCCAAATCGCGCTGTGCATCGGCGTGCTGCGTTTCGGCGAAACGGGCGCGTTCTTGCAGTACGGCAAGTTCGCGTTCGCGCGCGGCAAATTCCATTTCGCGCTGCTGCTGCGCGCGGCGATGTTCCGCAAGTTTCGCGCGTAAATTTTGCGCGGCGCGGCGCGTTTCGGTCAATTGCGCGGCGAGTTCTTGCATTGCGCCGCGCTGCGCGTTCAATGTTTCGCGCGCGTCCTGTTCTTGTTGCGACGCGCTGAGAAATCCTTCTTGCGCGTGCGCCCAGTTGTACGCGTACCATTGTTTCAGATGCGCGTTGAGCGCGGTGGCAACGGATTCGTATTTGCTCGCGCGGTCGGCTTGACGCGCGAGGGAGGGGAGACGCGGGGCAATTTCGTTGATGATGTCGTTGACGCGAATCAAATTTTGCTGCGTCTCTTCTAATTTTTCGAGTGCGAGCGCTTTTTTATTTTGATAGAGACCGATGCCCGCCGCTTCTTCAAACAACGCGCGGCGTTCTTCGGCGCGCAGTGACAATGCCTGGTCAACGAGTCCCTGTCCAATCACGGCGTACGTCAAACGCGCCAGTCCCCAACGCTGCAAAAGTTCCTGCACATCGCGCAGGCGGACGCGTTGGCGATTGATGAGATATTCGTTTTCGCCGCTGCGGTACGCGCGCCGTGTGATGGTGACTTCGGAGGGACGCGTGTGGAGAATTTCTTCGACAATCGACGACGGTCGACGGTCGACGGATGACGGATTGTTCCCATTGTCAGAAACATCGTATTTGCGTTCGTCGTCCGTCTTTTGTCCTCCGTCTTCAAACGCAAACGGATTCTCCAGCGTCAACGCGACTTCTGCCATGCCCATTTTGGGACGCGTCGCGCTGCCGGTGAAAATGAGGTCTTCGGTTTTTTTGGTTCGCAGATTCGACGGGGATTGTTCGCCGAGCGCCCAACGAATCGCGTCGGCGATATTGGATTTGCCGCAGCCGTTCGGTCCGACAATCGCGGTGATGCCGTCGCCGAAATGAAAGGTGGTGGGGTGTGCGAATGTTTTAAAGCCGTGAACTTGGACGGTTTTGAGGCGCATAATTGAAGCGAGATTATATCATTGACACCCAAATTCGCATTTGTTAGAATCACAGCACTCTTGGTGGGGAGAAAAATTCCATGTTAAATCTTGTGCCGACTCAAGAAACTGCCTACGCCGAAATCGTCGCGTTGGCGGAATTGCAAGAACGAATTGCGCGGACGGATGAGCAGATTGACGACACGGTGTTTGCGTTGTATGGGTTGAGTGAGGATGAGATAAAGACTGTGCGCGCCGCGTCGAATTGACGCTGCAAAACGTGGGGCTATACTTTGTGTAGAGTACAAAAGAAGATTCAAGAAATCACGATTAAATCCACTTCACCCGTGAATCTCAAACCGCTCATCGAGGCGGCGATTCGCGGTGAAAGGATTGATTGAAATTCAGTGAGAATGAAACCCACGCTCGCTCGTAAAACGCCAAATCCAAAAGTGGAGCGTCCCCGCGCGCGTCCGCGTACACTCGCGTCTATCGTGCGTGTGTTGCGTCGCGCGCTGCCTGCGCTGTCCGAAAAATACCACATCAAATCCTTCGGCATTTTTGGTTCGTATGCGCGCGGGGAACAAAAAGCGACGAGTGATTTGGATGTGTTGGTGGAATATCGAAAATCGCCTTCGCTTGCGGCGTGGCTGGATTTAGAACAAGAGTTGTCGGCGTTGGTTGGGACAGATGTGGAAGTGCATGACCTTGAAAATCTCAGAACGTACATTCGCAAGAACGTAATGCCTCAGGTGATTTGGCTGCAAAAAGATGGGGCACCGGAAATTGTTCGCTTGACGCGTCGCGCGCACAATGGCAAACACAATGGGGGAACGATGCAACCGAAACGCGAGTATCTGGATTTTCTCCAAGACATTGTGGAGAGTATGGAGTTGGCTCAAGAATATGTATCAGGAATGACATTGGAACAGATGACTGCTGACAGGAAGACGCGCGATTCCGTTGAACGCACACTCGAACGGACAGGCGAAGCCGCAAAGCGCATCCCTCCCGATATTCAAAAAACGTATCCTAAAGTTCCGTGGAGTGGAATTATTGGAATGCGTAATGTAATCATCCACAGATACGATGGGCTGGAATATCAAATTATTTGGGATACGATTCATCAATCCATTCCGAAATACTTGCCGCTGGTGCGAGACATGCTCAACGCCGAAATGAAACGTCGCGGCATAAACGACGCCGAAAAAACAGAACCCGCCGACTAACGGCGGGTTCATCATTTCACATTGTCATCACTCACAATTTTCTGTACGCGTCCCACGCGTCCATCCTCCAACATGACTTTGATGCCGCGCGGATGATTGGAACCCGGCGTGAGTATTCGCGCGACAATGCCTTCGGTCAACTCACCCGTGCGCTGATTGTGTTTTTCGACGACTTGAACGCGCGCGCCGATTTTGATTTCACTGCGTTTGGTTATAGACATTGGTTGTTGGTCGTTAGTTGTTAGTTGTTCGTCATTCGTCGTTCGTCGTCCGTCGTCAATCAGCTTGTCTTGATCGCCACCATCTGGATATTGGTCATTTCTTCCATCGCAAATTTCACGCCTTCGCGTCCGAGACCGCTGTTGCGATTGCCGCCGTAGGGCATGTGGTCGGCGCGGAAACTAGGAACGTCGTTGATGATGACGCCGCCGAAATTTAATTTTTTGATGGCTTGAAAGACGCGGTGAATGTCGCGTGTGAATACCGACGCTTGCAGTCCGAACGAGGTTTTGTCCGCCTGCTCTAGCGCGTCCTCAAACGAATCGGCTTGCAGCACGGACGCGACGGGACCAAACACTTCTTCCGCGACGACTTTCATTTCCGGTTTCGCGTCCACAATCACTGTCGGATAATACACATTGCCTTCGCGTTTGCCGCCCGTCATGATGCGCGCGCCGCCCGATGCCGCTTCATTCACCCATTCCGAAACGCGCTCGACTTCGCTTTTCGCAATCATCGGACCGACATCTACGCGTTCATCCAACGGGTCGCCCACAACCATCGCGTTTGTCGCCGCGACAAATTTTTCGGTGAATGGTTCGTACACCGCGCGTTCGCCATAAATGCGCTGCGTGCTGATGCACACTTGACCGCTGTTGTAGAACGCGCCGACGGCGGCTTTTTTCGCGACGGTTTCCAAATCGGCATCGGGCGCGACGATAATCGGCGCGGTGTTGCCGAGTTCGAGCGTCACCTTCTTGATGCCCGCGACGGACAAAATTCGTTGCCCGACAGGAACGCTGCCGGTGAACGTAATTTTTTGCACGCGCGGGTCGCGCACCAACCATTCGCCCACTTTGCTGCCGCCGCCGTTGACGAGATTGATGGCGCCGGGCGGCAAACCCGCCGCTTCCAAACATTCGCACAATTTTACAGAAGTGAGCGGAGTCGTCGCCGCCGGTTTCAACACGAGCGAATTGCCTGCCGCGAGCGCGGGCGCAACTTTGTGCGCGACGAGATTGAGCGGAAAGTTGAATGGCGTAATCGCCGCGACGACGCCGACGGGACGCCGCACATAGAATCCAAAATACCCTTCGCCCGATGGTACGGCATCCAGCGGAATTGTTTCCCCGTGAATGCGTTTCGCTTCTTCGCCCGCGATGGTGAAGGTGCTGATGGCGCGGTCCACTTCGAAACGCGCAAATTTTAATGCTTTGCCCGCTTCCGCCGCAATCGTTTTCGCAATTTCCTCTTTGCGTTCTTGCAACAATTGCGCGGTGCGAAATAAAATCGCGCCGCGTCTGTGCGCGGGCATGTCTGCCATCACACGCGCCGCGCGTTCCGCCGCCGCAATCGCTTCGTCCACTTGGTCCACGTCCGCGACGGGGAGCGTGCCAATCAATGAATCGTCGTACTTGTTATAGACCGGCGTCGTTTCGCCGCCGCCAATCCATTTGCCGTTGATGTAGAGTTTATAGTCCACGTTGACCTCATCAGGTGATTTTATCGTACTCGCTGTGATGACCAATCCAGTACCAATAGATTGTGTCGCCGCGAAGAACGCCAAGCGCGCGATATTCCAATCCTATTCGTACAGAACAGATGGATTTTTTGGAAATAAGGAGCTTGAAGCCAAGCCCTTTGGAAATTGGATTTTGTTTCCATGCCTTGTACGCGCGCTTGGCACGCCTCTGTACATGGGTTGGCAATGCGTAATAGTTGTCCCAGAATTTAGGGAGGGTCTTTGAGCGCTCTCTTGAACCTCCATGAAACTAGACATTATCTATTATGAACTCACGTTACACATGTCATTTCGAGAGTAACGAGAAATCTCGGTCTTGCAGCGCGAGGATTTCGTGCGAACACAGTTCGCAACAAACGCGGCTCGAAATGACAATAGTGCGTAACATCAGTTATAAAGAATGTGCGTGCGTTTTCTGTTTGAATTCCTCCGGGACAATTAGGTTTCCTTCCTCATCAAATTCCATATCCATCGCTAGACCTGCGTCGGCTTCCGCAAGAGCTTGTTCTGCCATCTGAATCATTCGCTCTTGCACTTCAGGACGCGCCACAATCGCGTCCCATTTCGCTTCACTCGCCGCAATTTCTTCTTCGGTCTCTTTTTCATCAAGTTCCTCTTTGATTTGCGTTTCGATAAAACGCGCGAAATCCAGGACTTGGGCAACGCGTTCGACAGGCAGTTTGTGAAGAATCTCGACGAGGAGTTGTTCGTACTCTTGATGCGTTTTGCTTGTAAGCATGGATTCTTGCTCCTTCTCTTCTGACGACGCCATTATACTCGGATTGACAAAAAAAATCCCAAGTCATTTTTTTGACTTGGGATTTTTGGGAAAGTTTTTTACTGCATTGGTGCGCTTTGGCAGACGAGTTCGGTACCGCTGCTGCCGCGCATACACGCGGTAACACTCGCCAGTCCACCCGGGTACGGTTTCATGGTGACGTTGGCGTGAAAGCTGCGATTGGGGTCAATGCGCGTCGCGTTCGATTGTCCGATGGGTTGCCCCGCGCCATTATACGCAGTGACCTGGATAGTGGCGGGCGCATCTTGTCCATTCCAAAAATAATTGACGGTTACGACAAGTTGTCCTGCGTTACTGAGACCCCCGTTTTTCGCGATGCCTGTGATGGCGTTGCCGCTCGCGGGCGGAGGAGTCGGGGGTGGATTGGAAACATTGACGGTTACCTGCAACTGGGCAGTGTTACTTTGACACCACGCGGTCAGATAGTACGTGGTCGTTTGGTTGGGCGTGACATTGATGGAACCCGGCGCGGGTACTCCGGAGCCGCCTTGATTTTGTGACGAGAGTTGAACATATTGGGCATTGTTCACCGGTCCCCACGAAAGTGTACTCGTTTGCCCGGCGCGAATCGTTTGCGGACTCGCGGTAAAGCCGTTCATCTGCGGTGTCCCATTGCAGCCGGGCGTGTTGTTGACGGTGACGGTGATTGGAATTTGTGCCTCCGCGTTGCCGCAAACACCGACGACGTACCATGTTGAAGTCTGGGTCGGATTCACTTGACGCGTGCCCGGCGTCCCGATGCCTTCGCGATGCCCGTTTGGGTGCTGCAAGTACGCGGCGTTGGCATTGCCCACCAAGCCCCAATACAACGTTGTCACTTGGCCCGCGTTGATGACGGGTGGATTGGCATAGGCGTACTGAATGGTCGGCGTGCCGCTGCAACCTTGCGTGTTCGGTGCGGCGATAACGGCGAGCGCAGCGGTTTCAATATCCGGCGCGGCGTGGACGGCGGGCAGTGTGAAAGCACCGATGAGCAATAACCCCGCGAGCGAAAAGAGGATGAATACGTTTCTCATTGCGGGTGTCCTTATTCTTTCGGATACGATGCCGGAACTTGGGTCAGGTCAATGTCGTACTCCCAGATGGGACCAAACATGCCTGCCCATCCGGCGTCTTGGGACGACAAGTTTTTCTGGGGACCGATAACGTACGGTTTGACCATTTGCAGGTTTTCGGGTGTGTAAAAGAAAGCGCCGGGGACATCTTGAATCAGGAGGTCTTCGGCAAGCTGATACAACACCACTGCCTTTTCAAAGTCTTCGGTCCCGTCCGCCTGCGTCAAGATTTGGTCGAGGAACAGGTTGCAGTAGCCATAGCGCGCCGAGAAGGCGCCGCATTTCCAGTACGTCGAAAGCCAATTCTGCGGGTGCGGATAATCTTGAATCCATCGCTGTAACGAGAGCTGTGGATTTGTGCGTACATCTTTGGTCAGTGATGTAAATTCGGTCCCGGCGACAGGTTCAGGCGTAATCGGACAACCAATCACCTTGGTCAAATTTGCGGCGATGTATTCCACACGCGTTTTGTTGAGTGGGGAATCGGGATATGTGAATTTGACTTCGCCCAATTTCGCGCAGTCCACTTTGGGTTTGTCAGGCGTACTGTCCGCCGCGGCATAGCCATTGCTCACAAGCATGTTCACTGCCGCCGATGGGTCTGAATCGGGCACACCGGGTTCGGATGCTTGATTGCCCGGCACATCGGGCGGAATCCAACGCGTGTACGCTTTGCCGATGCCGCCCAACTGGTCGCGAATATACCCGTTGCGGTCTAATGCTTCCGAAAACGCAATGCGTACATTCCGGTCGTCGAAGGGTTTGCGCGTGTTGTTGAACGCGAGCGCAACCGTTTCGGCAGCGGGATAACGCAACAAATCACTGACAACGTTGGTGTTTGAAATGATGAGTGGCACTTGTTCTGCCGCCACACTCGCGTTGATGTCAAGCTCTCCGGCTTGGTACGCCGCCAGGACCGCTTCATTGTCCGGATTAAAAGTAATTTCGATGCGGTCCAATTTCGGTTTGCCGCGCCAATAATTGGGATTGCTCGCAACCACAATTTTACCCGCGCCCAATGAGGTATCGCCAACGCGCGCGGGCGCGGATTGCGTTGTCGGTGAAACGGTGTCTGTCGCCGTGACGGTTGCCGTTGCTGTCACCGTGCCGGTCGGGGTTATCTCTTCGGCGGGCTGAATGGTTTGAAAGACAAACGGACCGTTGCCGTTGTGATTCTTGGGGTCGCGCCACCAATTTTCCGGGTCATTGGCAATTGTCTTGGGGTCAACCGGATAGGTGATGGGCATGGAGGCGATATAGAGCCAATAGGCGCTCGGGCTTGTGAACGTGACCTGAAGGGTTGAGTCGTCGGTCGCCTTGACGCCATAATTGGCAAACGCGCTTTCAATGGTTGCGGCGGGCGCGTCGGGCGCGAGCGCGGCAAGTTCTTGCGCGCCTTTGACGTCGAACAAAAGCGAAACGTACTGCTTGCCGGTGACGCGCGGGTCAACCGCGCGGCGCAACGCGTATTCAAAATCTTTGGCGGTGATAGGTGTGCCGTCCGCGCGTTTCAAGCCATCGCGGATATGAAACGTCATGACAAGCCCGTCATCACTCAAGTCAACAATGTCTGCTGCGCCGTCCTGCACTTGACCGTTCGCGTCAATGGTCGTGAGACCCTCGTACACGAGTGCGAGTGAACCGATTTCATTGACAAAGGACGCTTTTTGCGGGTCCAGCACATCCGGAAAAACATCTTCGCCGATACGCAAGACGTGTACTCCATTCACAGTGCTGGTTTGCGCCGCCGACGCGTGAATCGGATTGATGCCGAACACAGCTGCGGACGGCAGCACTTGCGCGGATGTTTCAAAAATGGGCATCGCCAACGCGATGAGCGCCAATGTCAGCGCGCAGGCGACCAAGCCCACGACGACGACATTCAAATTTAACTGTTGCTTTTCTTGCACGAGATCCCTCCTTGGAGAATCATTCTTGACGGGAGCGAAAATAGCGTCGGATGCGAACGATGATACTACGAGAACGCGTGTCGGGAAAAAACCGTTCCCTATTCGACTAGCGAATCATAGAACGTTCGCCCGTTCCACCGTAATTGATGAACACGGTTTTCAATTCCGTGAAAAAATTCAATCCTTCTTCTGCCATTTCGCGTTCGCCAACTCCGGTGTTTTTGGTTCCGCCGAACGGCAGCTGCGCTTCGCCGCCAATCGTTGGTTCGTTCACATGCACCATACCGGTTTCCACATCTTCGATGTAACGCAAAACGTTGTTGATGTCTTGCGTGAAAATAGAAGTGGTCAAGCCGTACTCGACGGCATTCGAAAATTGAATCGCTTCGCGAATGTCTTGTGCGATGCCGACGGAAAGTACGGGACCGAACACTTCTTCGCGGAAAATTCGCATGTTCGGCGTTACGCCGTCAAAAATCGTCGGCTCGACAAAGTAACCGCCGTTCGCGCTTTTGGGTACACCCCCCCCCGTGACGAGGTGTGCGCCCTCACTCTTGGCAATCTCGATGTACGAGAGGTCGGTCTTCCATTGTTTTTCGTCAACGGCGGGACCCATGTCGGATGATTCGTCCAAGCCGGGACCCACGCGCAATTTGGACACGCGCTCGCGCAGTTGTTCGACGAGGGAATTTTTCACTTCGGGCGCGGCAATGACACGCGAGGTGGCGGTGCAGCGTTGTCCGGTGGAACCGAACGCGCCGCCAATGATGGCCGTCGCGGCTTTGTTCAAATCCGCGTCGGGCAAAACGACCACCGCGTTTTTGCCGCCCATTTCGCACGTCACTTTTTTGTTGAGTTTCGCGGCTTGCTGATACAACGCGTTGCCCACTTCGTTCGAGCCGGTGAACGAAATCGCGCGTGTTTCGGGCGCATTCACAATCGCGCTGCCGACCGTCGAACCGGGACCGATGAGCATGTTCAACACACCCGGCGGCAAGCCCGCTTCCTCAAAAATTTCGACGAGCAGCGACGCGGTGGCGGGAGTGATTTCTGCCGGTTTGAAAACTATCGTATTCCCGGCGACGACGGCGGGCGCGATTTTCCAGACGGGCAATGCCCACGGAAAATTCCACGGCGTAATCAAACCGACCACGCCAATCGGGCGACGAATCGTGTACGTGAACGTGTCGCGCACTTCGCTCGGCATCGTCTTGCCGTGCATGCGGTACCCCTCGCCCGCAAAAAATTCCAGCAGCGAAATTCCCTTCAAGACTTCGCCGCGCGCTTCTTTCAACACTTTGCCTTCTTCGCGCGTCATCGTCCGCGCGATTTCGTCGAGGCGTGAACGCGCGATATTCACCGCGCGCCACAATACGCGTCCGCGTTCGGGACCCGGCGTATTTTTCCAATTTGGAAACGCGGCTTGCGCGGCAGCAATAGCATTTTGCGCGTCTTGGGCACCCGCTGCCGGAAATTCCGCAATGACCTCTTTCGGGTCAGCCGGATTGATATTTTTTACGAGACGGTCGGAATTGGGATGAAACCATTTTCCATTGATGTATGAACCTGTGGGCATCTTGGCTCCGGGTTTGTGATTAGAGATTCAATTGTCGAGCTGCGGAATGTTTCGCGCGGAAAATAGGTCGCGCCGCGCCCGCCATTATAGCATAACCGTTTTGCAACAGTTTCGACAACCGGCTGTGTTAGAATAACGCGGAAAATTCTTAAAGGTTGTGTGTATGTCACAAGAAAAATTCTCGCACGCGGTGCGGTCTTTTATGTTTCTCTTTGCCGCGCTGGGCATCGTCTTTATGTTCGGATTCTTTACGCAGCAGTCGTGGGCGACGATGTCGATTCCATGGGAACTGGACCGACTCGCGTCTATTTTTCTCGCGTCCATTTGTGCGGCGGTTGCATTCCCGGTTTTGTGGATTGCCCGGACGCGCGAGTACGCGGCGATTTCGGGTGGTGCGATGAATTTAGCCATTACGTTTGGAGGTTTCGCGGCGTTTGCGTTTTTGGTGTACGCGGCGAATCCGCGTCAACCTGTTTTGTTGTTTGGAATGTTTGCGGTCGTCGCTTTCATGGTGACACTTGGTTTGTTATGGTTCGGGTTGCGTCACCGATTTCGCAATGTGCAACCGACGCCGCGCGTTGTGCGTTATGCGTTTGCTTTTTTCGCCTGCGTGCTCGTACTCACGGGCGGCGCGTTGGTGTTAAAGCAGCCAAACATTTTTCCCTGGCCGTTGACACCGCAGCAATCTGTCCTGTACGGTTGGATTTTTCTCGGCGCGTCAACGTATTTCCTGTACGGTTTTGCGCGTCCTGTGTGGGGCAACGCGCAGGGACAATTGATTGGTTTTCTCGCGTACGATTTGATTCTGATTTTTCCGTTCTTTGCATTGCTCATGAGTAGCGAACCATTTCTGCTCTCGAACTTGATATTTTATATTGCCGTTCTCGTGTTCAGCGGCGCGCTCGCCGCGTATTATTTGTTTTTCAAACGCGAAACGCGAATTGATTTTCGCGCTGCGAACGACGCATCGCGCGCGCGGTTTGACGCTGAAAATTAGAATTACTATAATCGCCGCCATGTCCTGCGAAGTTTTTCATCCCCCCCGTTGAGCTAGTCCCCTCGCGCAATTCAAAAACGCGCGCGCGCCTCCTGTTCTCTCTACTAACGAAAGACGAACAACCAACAACCGGAGAACAGGAGTTTTCTCATGCTTGCAAAATTGAATATCAAACCTATCACGTTCACCGTCATCGTCTTGTACGCGATAGAACTGCTCGACGAATTGATTTATGGTCTGTACGGCGCGACCTTGCCGGTTTTAAAAGATGACCTCGCGCTGAATTATGTACAAATCGGTTTGCTCTCCACCATCCCCGGACTGGTGAGCATCGCGCTCGAACCGTTCATCGGAATTTTGGGCGACACGCGTTTTCGTCGTGCCATCGTGCGCGGTGGAATTTTGGCGACAACGTTCGCATTGGCGCTTGTTGCGTTTGGGCAAACCTACGCGATGATTCTTGTCGCGTTTTGTATCTTGTACGTCGCGTCGGGTTGTTATGTGAACATGGCGCAAGCGACGCTGATGGACATGAATCCCGCGCGCACGGAACACACGATGGCGCGTTGGGTTTTGGTGGGCGGCGTTGGCGTTGCGATTGCGCCGCTGCTCGTGACGATTGCGTTTGGTATTGGGTACGGCTGGCGCGAAATGTATCTCGCGTTCGCGGGCGCGGCGGGCGTGTATGTCGCGCTGGTGTGGCGCATTGCGTTCGATTCGCACGAGGGCGCGGAGGAGGAACACATCGCGCCGCGCCAACTGCTGCGCGATTTTTTCGCGGGGTTGCGGAACAGCATGTTGCTGCGCCTGGTGCTGCTCACCGAACTCGCGGACTTGATGCTCGACAAATTGTACGAAGTGACGGGATTGTACTTTTACGATGTCGTCGGCGTGGATTTTACGCAAGCGGCGCTCGCCTCCGCGACGTTTACTTTTATCGGACTCACGGGTGAGGTTTTACTTATTCCGCTGTTGGAACGCGTGAATGGCATTCGCGTCTTGCGTCTTTCGTCGGTTGTCGTCATCGTGTTCTATATTGCGTTTCTGCTCGTGCCGTTCGTGTGGGCGAAATACGTTCTCATCGCGCTCGTGAGTTTTAGCACGGCGGGCTGGTTCGCCATTTTGCGCGGCCGCACATTTTCCACGCTGCCCGGACAATCGGGCATGGTCGTTGCGATTACGGCGTTGGGAAATCTTTCGATTTTGATAACGCCGACGATTCTTGGCGCCATTGCCGACGCGTTCGGTTTGCAAAGCGCGATGTGGCTTTTGCTCATCGGACCCATCGCGCTGTTGATTGGATTGCCGCGTAAATAATCGAGACCAGACAGGTTTTTGGCGCGCCGACGTACATTGCGCGTTCGCGACAGAACAGCGCGCGCGCGAAAATCACAACGTTCGCGTGGAAACCTGTCAGGTCTTGCGCGAAACCTTTTGACAGTCATTTCCCCTTAATCTATAATCGCGGCAATCGCGGCAAGCTTGACAGTAAAGGTCACGTCGCCGCGATTGCGTCATCCTTTATCCCTCAACCTGCATCCCTCCCAGAGGCGTTTGATGACTGAACCTCTTTACGTTGCAAAGAGCGAACACGAGATTTATTTGTACCCGCGAATGGCGAACCGGCACGGGCTCGTCGCGGGCGCGACCGGCACGGGCAAAACAGTGACGCTGCAAACGATGGCGGAAAATTTTTCGCGCGCGGGCGTTCCCGTGTTCGTCGCGGACATCAAAGGCGATGTTTCAGGCATCAGCCAACCGGCAGGCAACAATCCAAAAGTCCAAGCGCGTGTCGAACAACTTGGCTTGAGCGATTGGGCGGCGAGCGGCAATCCCGTTGTGTTTTGGGATGTGTTTGGCGAGCAAGGGCATCCCGTTCGCACGACCGTTTCGGAAATGGGACCGCTGTTGTTTGCGCGGCTGTTGAATTTGAATGACACGCAAAGCGGTGTGTTGAGCATCGTGTTCAAAATCGCGGACGACAATGGACTGCTGCTCATTGATTTCAAAGATTTGCGCGCGATGGCGAAACATGTAGGCGACAACGCGGCGGAATACAAAACGGAATACGGCAACGTTTCACCCGCGAGCATCGGCGCAATTCAACGCGGGCTGCTGGTTTTGGAAGAGCAGGGCGCGGAAAAATTTTTTGGCGAACCCGCGTTGAATTTGGATGATTTGATTCAGACCGACGCGAATGGCAAGGGCATCATCAATGTTCTTGCGGCGGACAAGCTGGTACAAAATCCAAAAGTGTACGCGACAATGCTCTTGTGGCTGCTCGCGGAATTGTTTGAAGCGCTTCCCGAAGTGGGCGACCTCGACAAGCCGAAACTCGTTTTCTTTTTCGACGAAGCGCACCTTTTGTTCAACGACGCGCCGGACGCGCTCCAAGATAAAATCGAACAAGTCGTGCGCTTGATTCGTTCCAAAGGCGTCGGTGTTTATTTCGTTACGCAAAATCCGCTCGACGTTCCTGACAAAGTGTTGGGACAACTCGGCAATCGCGTGCAGCACGCGTTGCGCGCATTCACCCCGCGCGACCAAAAAGCCGTCCAAGTCGCGGCGGACACATTTCGCTCGAATCCGAATCTCGACATTCGAACCGCGATTACCGAACTCGGCGTCGGCGAAGCGCTCATTTCGTGTTTGGATGAAAAGGGTACGCCGGGCATCACCGAGCGCGCGTTCATTCTGCCACCGCGTTCGCAAATCGGCGCGATAACTCCAGAACAACGCGTAGAGATAATCAAAGCATCATTGATTGCGGGCGTGTACGAACAAGCGGTGGACAGAGAATCCGCTTACGAGATGTTGAAAGCGCAAGCCATCGGCGTCGCGCAGGCAGCGGAACAAATTCGTTTGGAAAAAGAGGCGGAAGCCGCGCGGAAAAAAGCGGAAGCGGACGAAAAGAAAGCCGAAGCGGAACAGAAAAAATTGGAAGCGGCACAAGCGCGCGCTGCCGCGCAAGCCGCGCGCGAGGAGGAACGACGTTTGAAAGAACAACAGCGCTTGCTCAAAGAACAAGCGCGTCAAGAAGAACTGCGCCGCAAAGAAGCAGAACGCGCGGCGAAAAATAATCCGTTCAATCAAATTCTTGGCAGTGTTGGAAATCAAATGGGCAAAGAAATTACGCGCGGTTTGATGGGAACGTTGTTCGGGACGAGTTCGAGAAGACGCCGTTGACCTGCAAATTGGAGGTCTATGAAAGCTAGCATTGGATTTATGATTGTCGCTGCTGGCATTGGCATTGCATTGGGCATGACTTTATTTCAGACCTTCATTGATCTCAAAACGGAATCAGCAGCACAGATGCAAGAAAATCAGGAATTGAAAATACATATAGCGCGTCTGCTACAAGAAACCCGCGTGCAGATGAATCAAGCGGTCTTGAGCGGGACACTGGCAAGTGGATGCAGGGAAGATGAATGTTTGATGCGAGTTGGTGACGGACACAACGGATATGTTGTTGGTGTGGGAAAATTCAAAGGATTTTATCGCGTCGTTCAACGGAGCGCCTGGGGTGAGACGGGAGATTGCGACACGCTCGTCTTGATAGGCGGCACGGAGACATTGTTGAATGAATACACAAAACTTATTCAGCAGGGTAATACAGTGAACAGCTTGGATTCCCAAAGTCGTATTCAATTCAACTTGGATTTGGCTCAAACTACGAGAACAGAGCGCGAGAAGATTTTAAATTCCACAGAAACAACACCGATAGAACTTGTGGTATTAAATCCATTGCCGGGTGGAAAAGGTGTGTCTGCGTGTTATTCATTTGTAGAGATCCTCAAGGTCAAATAACGAGCGATGGATGATTTAAAAAAAATATTCACTGGCGCAAACAACGCGACCCCGAATTTGCGAATGGGTTTGAGTTGGGCTACGCGATTTTCAAAATGGGCATCATCTTGAAACGCGCGTCAAGACTGCTTTGTCGCGACGAATGCTGTTCGCAATGACAAGTCAAAAATGGCAAATCAAACACATGGCTGAATCCACACTCCCCGGCGCGCTGGTTCAAGACGCGGAAATTTCGGCGATGGAGGCGCTCGGCGCGGATGTCACGGTTCCGCCGCCGAGTCGCGCGCGTTCGTGGTTCAACATAGCGCTCCGTTTTGCGTTTGTGTTTGTGTTGGCTTGTGTCGCGTGGGAAGGATTGAAATTTATCGGCGGCAACCCGTGGCGTTTCTCGACGGCGGACGGCGCGTGGTTCAATCTTCTCTGGTTTCCGCCGCTCGAAATCAAATTCGCGAACGATTTGAACATGCCGCACTTGTGGGACATTTTCAGCGCGCTTGTTCAACCCGCGCAGCGCAATGGTCCGCTGCTTGTCAATGTTCTCGCGCAAGCCGCGTTGGTGACGATGCAAGCCGCGCTCGCGGGCTTTGTCATTGGCACACTGCTCGGTCTCGTACTCGGCACTGTCTTTGCACATTCTAATTTACTCGAACGCGCATTGTCGCCGTACGTCGTCGCGTCACAGACGATTCCGATTCTTGCGATTGCGCCGATGGTTGTCGTGTGGCTCAACGCGGGGTGGTGGTCGGTTGCGATTCTCGCCGCGTACTTGTGTTTCTTTCCCGTCACCATCAACACCCTGCGCGGGCTGCGTTCCCCCGACCCGCGCGCAATTGAATTGATGAAATCGTACGCGGCATCGCGTTGGACGACGTTGTGGAAAGTGCGTTTGCCGTCCGCGCTGCCGTACATTTTCACCGCGTTGAAAATTGCCGCGACGACTTCGATAGTCGGCGCAATCATCGGCGAATTGCCTTCGGGTTTGGGTGAGGGATTGGGGCGCGTGATTTTGAATTTCAATTCCGAATACGCGATTCGTCCGCCAAAACTTTGGGCAACGATTTTGTTTGTCGCGATTGTCGGCATTTTATTTTTCATCACCGTCACGCTCATCGAACGCGTGATGACGCGGAATATGCGGAAATTGGAAAATTGACGAACGACGAACGACGAAGGACGAAAATCCTTTGTCGTTTGTCATTCGTCGTTCGTCACTCTTCATGTCTGTCGTCTCTATCTCCTCCGTCAATAAAATTTTCAAGTCGGGCGCGCAGCAGACCGTTGCGCTCCAAGACATCAATTTGCAAATCGAGCAGGGCGAATTTATTTCGCTCATTGGTCCGTCGGGCTGCGGAAAATCAACGCTTCTGCGCATCATCGGCGATTTGATTTCGCCGTCGAACGGCACCGTGTTGGTGAACGGCAAACCCGCGCCGCAAGCGCGCGTGAATCGCGAGTACGGGATTGTGTTTCAAGCGCCCGTCTTGTTCGATTGGCGTTCGGTGGAAAAAAATGTGCAGCTGCCGTTGGAAATCATGGGCAAGTCGCCGCAAGAACGCGCGCAGCGCGCGAATGAAATGCTGGAACTCGTCGAGTTGAACGGATTTCAAAAACATTATCCGTACCAACTTTCGGGCGGAATGCAGCAGCGCGTTTCGATTGCGCGCGCGTTGTCGTTCAATCCGCAATTGTTGTTGATGGATGAACCGTTCGGCGCGTTGGATGAAATTACGCGCGAACGTTTGAACGCGGAATTGTTGGACATTTGGAGCCGCACGAAAACGACGATTGTGTTTGTGACGCATTCGATTCCCGAAGCGGTGTTTCTCTCGACGCGCGTGGTGGTGATGAGCGCGCGCCCGGGACGCATCACGCAAATCATTCCGATTGATTTGCCGCAGCCGCGCAATTTCGACACGCGCGAATCGGCGCGGTACTATGAATTGATTACACAAGTGCGCGAGGGGTTGAGAGGAAAGGATGAGGGATAAGAGAATGATTCAAATGACCTTTCAAGTGCCTGATGAGCTTGCCGAACGCATTGAGCCGCTCGGAAATTGGCTGCCAACAATTATCGAGTTGAGTCTTGTCGGATTCAAAACCATGGCAACTGTGACGGCAAGTGAAGTCATTGAATTTTTGTCGGGGAATCCAACACCAGAACGCGTCTTGGGATATCACGTCTCAGAAAATGCTCAAACACGATTGCAACGGTTGTTGGCATTGAACGAGGCAGGGCTGATTTCAGAAATGGAGCAATCGGAATTGGATGAGCTGCAACAAGTGGAGCATATCCTCATTCTATTAAAAGCACGCGTGGCGACACAGCATCAATAAGAGAAATGCATGCCAGTTGAAATTTCTACCGAGCTGCGATTGTTGGTTGCAACGCGCGCAAAGTATCGTTGCGAGTATTGTCTTTTTCCTCAAGCTGTCGCATTGCACAAACACGAGCCAGACCATATTATTCCGATTCAACATGGCGGAAGTACAACTCTGGAAAATCTCGCCTTGGCCTGTTTGCGATGTAATCGTTACAAAGGACCGAACGTCGGTTCTTTTGACCCTGAAACAAAAATCCTTAAACCGTTTTTTGACCCGCGCAGAGAAATCTGGTTCGAACACTTTGAACTTGTAGGCAGCTTGATTGCGCCAAAAACAGCAAACGGACGCGTCACGGTCAAACTCTTCCGCTTCAATGACCCGGAGCGAGTTGCGGAAAGGGAAAAATTAATGCGAGCGGGATTGTATTCAATGTAGGAAAGATATGACTTCATCCGCCGAAAAAATTTACCCAAGTCGTCTTGAGCCGAAACAGAACGCGCCCCGCGTCTCGCTGTTTGACCGCGTCCGTTACTACTTGCCCACCATCGCAATTTTTTTTGCGGTGTTGATTGGCTTGGAAATTTTGGTGCGCGCATTGTCCATTACGAAATTTATTTTGCCCGCGCCGAGCGCGATTCTGGAGGCGTTTGTCGCGAGTGTTGGGCAATTGGTTGACCGGGGCGTGTACACGGGAACGGAGGCGGTGGGCGGTTTCGTCGTCGGCTGTGGCTTGGGAATTTTGGTGGCATTGGCGACGGCGCGCTGGACGGCGGCGCGCGAGACATTGCTGCCGTTGGCGATTGCGGCAAACTCTGTGCCCATCATCGCGTTTGCGCCGATTATGAACAATTGGTTCGGCGTGACGAATCAATTTTCCAAAATGGCAATCGTCGCGGTGATTACGTTTTTCCCGATGATGATTAACATGACGCGCGGGTTGACGCTCGTTGACCCGTCCGCATTGGAATTGATGCGCTCGTACGCGGTGACCGAATGGACGATTTTGCGCGAGGTGCGTATCCCCAATTCCCTGCCGTACATGTTCAACGCGTTCAAAGTATGTTCGACGCTCGCGTTGATTGGCGCGGTGGTAGGCGAATTTTTTGGCGGCACGCGCGATTCGCTCGGTGTTTTCATTACGCAAGAAGCCGCGTCGTCGCGTTTTGAAAATTCGTGGGCTGCCATCATTATCGCGTGTTTGATGGGGATTGCGTTTTATGTATTGATTGTGGCGATTGAACGAGTGGTGATTCCTTGGCACGCGTCGGTGCGCGCAAGCGATGAGGGATGAGGAATCAGGACCCAGTAAAGGGGGTGAAACGAGAAGCGAGAAACGAGAAACCACAGACATAACGTTCAAAATGCAATGCGCGATACGCTATTTGCGATTCGCGAATTTCAAGGAGGAGAGAGAATGAAAAAAATTGCTCTATTGATTTCGGTGTTGGCAATCATCGCCGTGATTGCCGCGTGCGCGCCCGCCGCGCAACCGACCGCCGCACCGCCTACCTCGGCACCTGCACAGCCCACTGCCGTGCCGCAGCCCACGACTGCGCCCGCCGCTGCGATGAAAGCGGTGACGCTGCAGTTGCAATGGGTCCCGCAGTCGCAGTTCTGCGGCTATTATGCCGCGTTGGATAAAGGGTTCTGGAAAGAAGAAGGACTCGATGTGACGATTAAACCCGGCGCGGTGGAAATTGTACCGCAGCAGGTTGTCGCCACCGGCGGCGCGGATTTTGGCGTCGCGTGGCTCCCGAAAGTTTTGGCGTCCATCGAACAGGGGGCGAATTTGGTAAATATCGCGCAGCCGTTCCAACGCAGTGGCACGCTCGAAGTTTCATGGAAAGACAGCGGCATCACCAAGCCCGAAGATTGGAAAGGCAAAAAGGTTGGGACGTGGGGTTTCGGCAACGAGCCCGAATTGTTCGCCGCGATGCGCAAAGTTGGGATTGACCCGAACAACAAAGCGGACGTGACGATTATTCAACAGCCGTTCGATATGTCGCTCTTGCTCAATCGCGAACTCGACGCGGCGCAAGCAATGACGTACAACGAATACGCGCAGGTACTGGAAGCGGTGAATCCGAAAACGGGTGAATTGTACAAGCCCGAAGATTTGAACGTCATCAGTTTCCAAGACGTCGGCACGGCAATGTTGCAAGACGGCGTTTTCGTGCGCGGCGATTGGATTCAAGACGCGGCGAATCAAGACACTGCCGTGAAATTTTTAAAGGGCGCGTTCAAGGGCTGGATTTACTGCCGCGACAATTTTGACGATGCCGTGAACGTCGTTCTGAAATACGGCACCACCCTCGGCAAAGGGCATCAAACGTGGCAGCTCAATGAAATCAACAAATTGATTTGGCCCTCGCCAAACGGACTCGGCATCATGGACGACGCGGCGTACAAACAGACCGCCGACATCGCGCAGCAATTCGCGATTATCAAAGCCGCGCCGAAAGAGGGTGTCTATCGCAAAGACCTCGCGCAAAAAGCGTTGGACGCGTTGGGCAGCGGTGTGGATACCAAAGGCGCGGGCTACCAACCGCGTCAAGTGCAGATTACAAAAGGCGGAGAGTAAGCACGCAGCAAGTACAGGGTAGCAAGTAGCAAGGACAGGAACTTTTTGATACCTACTACCTGCTACCTTGTACACAGACAACGATGTCACATCTCGATTTTGGTGTCACGCTCAAAAGCGACCTCGACGTACGCCGCGAAGTAAAACTCGCGCAGCAAGCAGAAGCGGCAGGATTTCAATACGTGTGGACGTTCGATTCGCATGTGTTGTGGCAAGAGTGTTATACGCGCATGGCGTTGTGGGCGTGGAATACAAAAAAGGTCCACATCGGCACACTCGTCACGAATCCGATTGTGCGCGACATTACCGTGACCGCGAGCGGATTTGCGACACTGCAAAAAATTTCCAACGGACGCATGGACTTGGGAATCGGACGCGGGGATTCCTCGCGGCGCGTACTCGGAAAAAAACCGACGACGAACGACAACTTGATGACGTTCGTCGAGGAATTTCGCGCGTTAACGTCCGCGCAGCCCGTAGAATATGACGGACATCTGATTCAATTGACGTGGGCAGACGCGGGCGTGCCGCCGGTTTGGATTGCCGGTTACGGTCCAAAAGTTTTAACCGCCGCAGGAAAATACGCGGACGGAATTATTTTGCAATTCGCCGACCCGCATCTCGTCAAGTGGTGCACCGATTTTGTGAAACAGGGCGCGCAACAAGCCGGACGCGACCCGCGCGACATCAAAGTTATGGCAGCCGCGCCCGTGTGGATTTCCGACGACCTGGAAGTCGCGCGCGAACATGTGCGCTGGTTCCCCGCGCTCGTGTCGAATCACGTTGTGGATTTGCTCAAGCGGTATCCGAAAGACGAACTGCCGCAGGAATTGTGGACGTACGTTCAAGACCGCAAGGGCTATGATTATTTGCACCACGCGCAAGTGGGCAGCGACAACGCGCAATTTGTTTCAAACGAAATTGTGGACCGGTACTGCATCGTCGGCAACGTCAAGGAACAAAT
The DNA here is from genome assembly GCA_937870825.1 of uncultured Chloroflexota bacterium. Lineage (GTDB taxonomy): Bacteria > Chloroflexota > Anaerolineae > UBA4142 > SHND01 > SHND01. Next base: position 41,868 of record CALMZO010000153.1, read on the forward strand.
TCGCCGCCTCGAAGAATTGCAATCGCTCGGCGTTGACCAATTCAACATTTATCTCATGGTGGGCGACGAAGAAAAGCAAGTGGCGACGTACGGGAGCAAGGTGATTCCGCACTTTAATGGGTCGAAAAAACGTATGACGGTGAAAAAAGCCTCAGCCAAGAAAAAGGTGAAAGCGTCAAACGTCAAACGTCAAAGGTAGGCGCAATGCTTTATGCTTGCCCTGTGGTCAAATGTAGCATGCAACGCGTAGAGTGATGGTGACTCTGCGCGTTTTTATATAACGATGGAATAGGATGTGAGCGTCTTTGGTTAAAGCAAAAGGATTTAAAAAAAAATGAAATGTGCTATTCAATTGAGCGGATTCATTTTTGTCATGGGCATGGTCGTCGCGTGCAGTTACGCGCCTGCTGCGCCCCCGGCTGCACCATTGCCGACTCGCGCGGCGCAAGCAACGCAAGCTCCCATTCTTTTCGCAACCGCGACAGGAATTCCCTTGACGCGCGTTGCCATGCCCGAGCCAACCGACACTCCCGCATCCTTCAAAGCATTTTCTGCTGTAACGCCCGAACAGAAAGCTCTGCCTACTCTGACCCGTACTCCATTTCCCTCACCGCGCATCGGGATCGGTGAATTGGGAATGTTTGCCGCGTACGAGTACAGCGCGGTGGATCTTGCCGTATCGCGGTTGGGTAACTCGTATGCGTGGGTGTGGCAAGACTGGGCTGGTGAAGAACAGCAGATGGTCTATCCGGGTTTGATGTTTTTGACGCGCATTGACTTGCTCCGCCCGCGCCATCTTGACGCGAATCATCCCATTGCATTAGCAGTGGAATCGAAGCAGGAACGCGTGGTGACAGGTTCGGTGGATGGCGACATTGAAATTTGGAACGCGCGAACGGGGATGCGCGATTTCGGGTTTGGGCGAATCACAGGTCAACCCACAAGTATTGCGCTGAGTGAGGATGACAGACTGGTAGCCGTTGGCGCGCGCGGACGCTTTCAAGGTGGCGACGGCAGTGTAACGATTTGGAAAAAGGAAGATGCGAACGTTCTGAAACTGTTGCCGTCATATGGCGCAGTGACGCGCCTTGCTTTTGCCGGGGACGATACACTTTATATTTCGAGCAACGCGAGTAGTTGTGCGCGGGGCGGTGGCGGCATTTTCGCATGGGACGGCGTTTCCTCCGAAGCAAAACAGGTATTCAGCGCGCATGGAAATTCCGTGATTGATTTTGCCATTCACCCCCAGGGAAAAATTATTGCGAGTGTTGGGCAGGTACAAGAACCACGCTGCACGGGCAATGCGACAATTTCGATTTGGGACGTTTCTAATGGTAAGTTGCTGTGGCAGAATTTACCAAGCGCTACAAGTGTGGCGTTCAGCCCCAATGGAGATCGGCTTGCCGTTGGCGATGTTGCGGGGCGGGTTCAAGTTTTGGATTGGCAACTTGGAAGGGTGCTTGCGACGTTTGACTCGGATTCTTCGGCAACGACACGGATTGTTTTCCTGACTGACCAAGTGTTTGCCTATTTGAATCAAGATGGATACATTCGCGTGCAACAGTTCCGTTGAGTGGTCAGGGCTGGCACAGAGTCTTGCACGGGTGTCGAGCAAGCACGCGAATGTATCCATTGATACAAACGTGCAGCGGATGGTGCGAAATCCGCGTCAGGAATGCTTCCCCGACATTCCAGCCGTGACGTTGTGCCAGCTCTGGTTGAATCGTGCGAACCCCTTGCCGCGAACGCTCAAGCAGTGATATGATGCAGCCCACATGAGTAGCCCCCGAACAATCTCTGCGAAGACCGCGCGCCGTCTCGCCATCACCAAGCAGCATCTTGACGCAGTGCGTCATGAAAATACCACAGAAGGGATTTATCAGACGGTACGCGATATCGGCTGCTTGCAGCTGGACCCGCTGCAAACGGTTGCGCGCAGTCACACCCTCGTCGTTTTTTCGCGCGTCGGTCCGTACAATGTGGCTGACCTCGACAAACTGATTTATCACGAAAAAAAATTGTTCGAGTACTGGGCGCACGCCGCGTCGCATGTGCTGACCGAAGATTATCCGATTCATCATTTGCGAATGCGCGAGTATGCAAAAACAAATGAAGCGTGGCACATTCGCATCGCGGAATGGATAAACGCCAATAAAAAATTGCGCGACACGATTCTCCGCGAAATCAAATGCAACGGTCCGCTCTCGTCGCGCGTCTTGACCGAAATGGGCGAAGCGCCGAAAACGTGGGTGTCGTCGGGTTGGACGAATGACCGCAATGTTTCGCGCATGATTGATTTTTTGTGGATGCAGGGAAAAATCATGGTGGCAAAGCGCGAAGGGCTGAATAAATTTTGGGATTTGAGCGAACGCGTCTTGCCCGAATGGACGCCGCGCGAAAAATTATCCGAACGCGAAATTGTGACACGCGCCGCGCAGACAAGTTTGAAAGCGTTGGGCGTAGGGACCGAGCGACATATTTCGCAGCATTACATTCACGGGCGCTATCCGAATTTGCGCGAGCGCTTGAATGAATTGGAACGCGCGGGAGAGATTGAGCGCGTCGAGATTCGAGAAACGAAAAACGGGAAACGAGAAACGAGAGACGAAAAATGGAAAGGCGAATGGTTCGTGCATTGTTCGGATATCCCGTTGATTGAAAAATTGGAACGCGGCGAATTTCAAGGACGCACCGTTTTGCTTTCACCGTTCGACAATCTCGTGCGTGACCGCGTGCGGAATATTCAATTTTGGAATTTTGATTACAAGATTGAAATTTATACGCCGCAAGCGAAACGCAAGTATGGGTATTATGTGCTGCCGATATTGCACAATGACCAATTGCTCGGACGCATTGACCCCAAAATGGACCGCGCGCAAGGGGTGTTGAATGTCAACGCGGTGCATCTCGAACCAAATGCGCCGCGCGATTTGAAAACGGCGCGCGCGGTGCGCGAGGCGATTGAAGAACTGGCAGAATTTTTGAACGCGACGGAAATTCGGTACGGTAAAAACGTTCCCGACGCGTGGAGCCGCGTGCTGCGATGAATGACCCACTTGCCGTCACGAACACGCAAACGTCAAGCGCCGATTCTGTACTCGCAGAAACCTATTTCGGTTCTACCAAACGCGTCGCCCTTGCCGAACTCAAACATCGTCTTTCGATTTATGCGGTCATCATTGAAAACAATCAGATGCTGATGGTCAGGACAAACAATGCCAAGTGGTATTTTCCGGGCGGCGGCGCAAAGGTGGGCGAATCGTTGTCAGAAGCATTGAAACGCGAGGCGCGCGAAGAACTGGGCGTAGAGGTCGAGGTCGGCGAATTGTTGTATGCGGATGACATGATTTATTATCACGAACCCGCCGACAAAGCCGCGCACTTGATTCGCTTGTATTACGCGTGTCGCCCATTGACGCGCGAATTTCATTATCAAGATGCCGAAGAGCGCGACGATTTTCTCGCGATTGATTGGGTCGCGTTGGACAACCTGAACGCGAATGATTTTTTGCCGTCCACGTTACGCGCGCTGAATGAAATCAAGAAACGGATTAAGGAGCAAGAGTAGAAATGTCTCGATGGCTCGATGTAGCGAAAAACGGATTACCGCAAAACAACGCGCCGCGCAAAAAAGTGTTGATTTTGGGCGCGGGGATTGCGGGGCTGGTTGCCGCGTATGAATTGTTAAAAGCGGGACACACGCCAATTATTTTGGAAGCGCAAAATCGGTTGGGCGGACGCATTTTCACGATGCGCGCGCCGTTCGCCGAAGGACTACACGCCGAAGCGGGCGCGATGCGCATTCCGAATACCCATGACCTCACGTGGCATTACATCAATCATTTTGGCTTGGAGACGTTCCCGTTCACGATGGGCAATCCGAACGCGTACGTGTATCTTCACGGCAAAAAAATTCGCGTGCAGCAATATCGCGATACGTCGGAATTGCTCGAACAAGATTTGGCAGACCACGAACGCACCTCCACCGTGCAAGCCATGTGGAGCGAGTCCATTCGTGAATTTGTTGAAATGGTCGCCGCACGCGGGGATGCCGCGTGGGATGAAATCGTCGCCAAGTACGACAATTATTCGACGCGCGAATTCTTGGAAGAAAAGAAATGGTCCGAAGGCGCGATTGAATTGTTCGGGCTGATGGAAAATCAGGAAGCGAACATGAACTTTTCGTTCGTGGAATTGTTGCGCGAAGAAGTGGGCGAGTTTTACACGAACCTGTCACAAATCAAAGGCGGCACGGACCGTTTGCCGTACGCGTTTTATCCGACGCTCGCGCAATATATTCGACTCGGCGCCGAAGTCGTCGCCCTCGACCAAACGGGACATGACGTGACCGCGCACTATCGCACGCTCGCGGGACGATTTAGCGAAAAAGCGGATTACATGATTTGTACGCTGCCGTTCGCCGTCCTGCGTCATGTTGAAATTTTGCAGCCGTTCACGCGCGCAAAACAAAAAGCGATTCGGCAATTGCATTACGACGCGTCCACGAAAATTTTTATTCAATGCCGCAGACGTTTTTGGGAAGAGGACGAAAACATTTTCGGCGGCGGCACCGTCACCGATTTGGCGATTCGCAATTTGTATTATCCCGAGCATGGACAGGAAACAGGACGCGGCGTTCTGCTCGCAAGCTATACGTGGGCGGATGACGCGGAACGATGGGCATCCCTCCCGCCGCGTGACCGGCTCGAACAGGCGCTTGAAAATATCGCGCACATTCATCCGCAAATCGTGCAAGAGTACGAAGGCGGCGCGTCGTGGTCATGGCACGATGACCCGCACGCGGGCGGCGCGTTTGCAATGTTTGAACCCGGACAGCAAATTCGTTTGTATGCGGATATCATTCGTCCCGAAGGACGCATTCATTTTGCCGGCGAACACGCGTCGCTCGCGCACGCGTGGATTCAAGGTTCGATTGAATCGGGACTGCGCGCGGCGAGTGAGATTAACGAGATAGAGGGTTAGGAGCAAGTATGCGCTTTCTTTTGTTCCTCAGTGTCGGCATTGGGAGTTTGATGTTGGTCGCGTGCGCCACTGCGCCGAATTTGGCGACACCGGCGCGCCCGCCGGTTGCGGTACCGACGCTCGTGCCGACGGCGGGGCTCGTGACGGCGACAGCGGAACCGGCAAACTCGAACGCGCAGCCGACGGCAACCGTTGCGCCGCAAGGACAAACGACGGCGGTTGTACCTGAAGCAACGGAAATTCCGGTCGCACCGGTTGCGCCCACTTCAAAATTGGTTGGCTCGTACAGCGGCATCTTGCCCGCCGCCGATGCGATTGCGCGAATTGTGATGCTCGATTTGGCGATTGACGGCACCGCGACGATGACGACACAATTCGTCGTTTCTCAAACCGAAACGGGCAAGGGCGACCCGATTATTGAAAATGGAACGTATGTGGCAGAAGGCGATTCGGCGCAAGTTACATTCACGCAAATCAATGGACAGTCCGAAGACAACCGCATCACTTGGACCTTGCAAGGCAACAATCTGGTCACAACCGAACACGACAAAGGACAATATGGCGAGCAAGGTCTACCGTTGACGCGCGTTGGCACGGGCGACACTATCGAAACGAGTTTTGAAGGGCTCTCGTTCAGTTTCGATTCCTCGCTTGCAAAAGCCGCGCAAGGAAAATTTCTCGCGCCGGTGCCCGTACAGCAAGCGCCTGCGTTGGGCGGCGGCGCGCCTGAAGGCGTGCAATTTGTTTTCGACAATCAACCGCTGCCTGACTTTTTTGACCCAACGAAACCGCAAGTGTACGTGTATCCCGTCGAAGGATTGAAAGCGCTCGACCCATCCGTTGCGACGAGTATCGCGTCACTACAAAAAATTCTCGCGGATGGAACGGTCACGCAAGACGAACAAATTCCGGTATTTCCAATCATTCCCGCGTCGCAAGTGTTTCACGCGCAAACGCGCGTCATTGATTTTGTGAATGGCACGGGCGTGAGTTTTATCACCTATTACGCGCAGGACGTTTCGCCGATTCAAAAGGAACGCGTCTTTTGGACGTTTCAAGGCATCACACTCAACGAGAAATATTTTGTATCGGTGTTTTGGAATATAGATTCGCCCGCGCTGCCGGAATCACAAAACATTTCCGGCGCGGACTATGACGCATTCGCCAAAGCGTACACAAACTATCTCGACAATCTCGTGACGACGTTAAATAGTTTGCCGCCCGCCGGATTTATTCCGAACCTCGCGCTGTTGGAAAATATGGCGCGCTCGTTGAATGTGACGCCGTTGTTTCCAGCACAAGCGCCCGCGCCGGAACCAACGCCCTCTGCTGCAGCGACACCCGCGTCCGCGCAAACTCAACGCGCGGAATTGGAAGGCGTGAGTTTTTCATTCGACAACGCGTTGGCGCAATCCGCGCAAGGTGTGAAATTGCCCGCGGTGCCTTGGGACAACAATGTTCCCGCGTTCGGCGGCGGCGCGCCCGCGCACATCGCGTTCGGTTTCAACGACGAACCGGTGACGACGGATGTGAGCCCGTTCCAACCGACCGTGCGCGTCTATCCCGTACCCGATTTGAAAAATCTTGACCCCCTCGTGGCACAAGAAATCCTCGCGTTGAAAACCTTGTTGTCCGTCGAACCGCCGACCTTGAAGGAAGCGGTGCCCGTCTTTCCGCTCTTTAACGCGCAGCAAATTCTCCATCCGCAAATCAAATATCTCCATTTCAAAAACGGCAAGGGCGCGCGTTTCGTCACCTATTACGCGCAAGATGTTTCGCCGTTGACAAATGATGGACTGTTTGCGACGTTTCAAGGATTGACGACAGATGAAAAATATTACGTCACGGTGTTTTGGCATTTGAAAACCGACAAGCTGCCAAACTCGTATCAAGACGCGCAAATCACCGATTACGACGCGTGGGCGAAACAGTACGAAACGTATCTCGCGGAAACGGACACGCTGTTGAACGAGTTGGCGGCGGATGCGTTCACCCCAAATTTAAATCTGTTGGACCAACTGGTTGAATCGCTTCAAACGCCGCACTGAGATGCGTGGATGGACACCTTTTATTCTACCGTTACAACGTTGTGTTTTACGCTCATCGGATTGTGGTGGGCGGTGCTGCAGTTGCGTTGGCACGAGTGGGTAAATGTTCCCGCCCGCCGGCGGACCGCACACAGTGTTTTTCTTGCGTTTCTTGTGCCGGGAATCATGTCGCTCGGCGCGCAAATCGCGCCGGAGCTTCCGTTGATGTGGCGTTTGGTTTTTGTAGCGGGAAGCATAGGCGGAATCGTCGCGACATTTTTTCTGGCGCGCGCGGCCGCGGCAGGCGGATTCTTTCTGCGCGTCGGACGATGGTTGATGCTCCTGCTGTATGTTTTTGTTTTGGTCACGGCGCTCGTTCCCGACATCTATCGCGCCTTTGGTTTGACAGGTCTGCAAGGCGAAGCGCTGTGGGTAACGATACTTGTTTTGCTTGGCGTGATGCTCGCATGGGAGGCGGTGATGGAACCGTCTCAACACACAAACTAACCGGAGGACAGCATGGCACTTTCTTTTGCAAACGACATTCGGCCTTTGTTTCGCAAAGGCGATATTGAATGTATGAAAGATTACGGTTTCGATTTATCGAAACTGAGCGACGTTCGTATGAATGCCGCAAACATCTACCGACGGCTTTCGGACAAGAGTATGCCCGAAGACGGACCCTGGCCCGACGCGAACATTTCAAAATTCAAGCAATGGATGGATGAAGGAATGGTAGAGTAAAGGATGAACGAGGATGCGCGGATTGCCGCGCGGCAGAACGCGCACTGACGAACGCGGTCGGGGGACAATCCGCGCGACGCACAAGCCGCGCAGTCCGCGCTCCAGCGCGCTTTGAGAATGCAAACGCGAATCGAGTGGAGTCTCGTCTCGCATGAAAACTTTTTTCGTCGGTGAAGGAATTCACCCAAAAGGAGGCACACCGATGCCGGCTGCAAAGAAACCCGCAGGCAAAGCCAAGCGCACCACGCACCGCAGCACGAGCGGCAAAAAATTGTACGCCGTTCGTGACAGCAAGGGGCGTTTCAAAGATATTCAAACGTACGCCAAAGCCCACGCGGCGGACGTGAAGAAAAAAGGGAAAAAAGAAAAACCTGCCGCCGCGAAACGCACCCGCAAAACACCCGCAGCCGCCGCGCCCGAAAAGGAATCGCCGATGGAATCGGCGGTGGAACCGATGGGCGAAGCGACCGCTCCGTAAAAACCTTCCGCGTAATGCGATAGAGTGGAGTCGTGAAATCGCATTATGTGATTCGGATTGCTGATGAGGGAAACAAACATTCAAAGGAGGCAACATGCCAGCCGCAAAAAAGAAAACTGCCAGCAAAGGCAAAGTAACCAAACGCAGCACCGCCAGCAAGAAATCAACCAAAAAGACCGCCAAAGCCGCCGCGCCGCGACGAACTCGCAAAATGGCGCCAGCCGCAGCGGAACCCTCGATGGAAACATCGGCAGAGCCGATGGGCGATACCAGCGCCTCATAGACACAATGACTCCACTCGTTTGAGAGCGCTCGCTGCGACCTGCGAGCGCTCTCCTTTTTGCATGGACAACCAGAGCGATGAACAATCGGTCATATGAAATCTCCGCGCGCACGGGTACGAGTTTCGATTTGCGCGTCGGCGACAAAATCAAAATCGTTTCGCCGCACGGGCATCAAGTCGCGGATTTCTTCGCATTTAACGCGCACGAACCACGCGAATACTTGAGCGCGCGCCACACGCTCGTCAGCAGCACGCGGCATCTGTATCCTCGTCAAGGACAAATTTTTCTCACCTCACTGCGCCGCCCGATTCTAAAATTTGTCGAGGACGGCGCGAACGAGCAGCACGAAATGCTTCTCGCCGCCTGCGACCCCGCGCGCTATCAATTGCTCGGCGTTAAAGGACATCACGCATCGTGCGCGGAAAATTTGCAACAAGCAATGGCGATGCGAAACATCGTCATTACGGAGATTCCACAGCCGCTCAATTTGTTTTCCAGCACGCGCGCCGACGCAAATGGAAACATCATCACGCACCCGAATTCATCACAACCCGGCGATTACTGCATCTTTCAGATGCTGATGGATTGCATTGTTGTTGTGTCGGCATGTCCGTTCGATGTCGAAACGCAATTTCCGGTGAATGTGGGGGGACCGCATGGGTTGGTGGTGTCCATAGAAAACTATGGTGCTGATATATAATTTGTCGCGACAAAATTCAAGGAGGAGTTTCATGTCCCTACTCATCAAAAACGGCAACATCGTCACCGCAAGCGAACAATACACTGCCGACATTTATTGTGATGGCGAACAAATTACGCGCATCGGAAAAAATCTAGACGCGCCGCCGAACGCGACGGTGATTGACGCGACGGGCAAATATGTTTTCCCCGGATTCATTGACCCGCACGTTCACATCTATTTGCCATTCATGGGCACGTTCGCCAAAGACACGTACGAATCGGCGAGCCGCGCCGCGTTGGTTGGTGGAACGACGACGTTAATTGAAATGGTTTGTCAGGCGTCGTCGCAAGAGCCGTGGCGCGATGGATTTGAATTGTGGCTGAGCAAAGCGGAAGGCAAAAGCGCGTGCGACTTTACCTTTCATCAAGCGGTCACGCGTTTTGATGCGGATGCCGAAGCACAGCTGCGCGAAATCGTGAACGCGGGCGTGAGCTCGTTCAAAGTGTTTCTTGCCTACAAGGGCGCGTTCGACATGTCCGACAAGGAATTGTACGACACCCTCGCGCTCGCGAAAAAACTTGGCGTCGTCGTCACCGCGCACTGCGAAAACGCCGACCTCGTTTTGGAATTGCAGAAAAAATTATTGAGCGAAGGCAAGACGGGTCCCGAATATCATTATTGGAGTCGTCCGCCGCGTGTCGAAGCCGAAGGCGTGCATCATCTCGCCACGTTCGCCGAAGTGCACGGCACGCACATTTACATTGTGCATACCTCGTGCAAAGAATCGCTCGACGAAGCATTGATGGCGGCAGACCGCGGCGTCAACATTCAAATCGAAACTTTGATTCAATATCTCGTACTCGACAAGAGTTACGCGGAACTGCCGAACTTTGAAGGCGCAAAGTATGTCATGTCGCCGCCATTGCGCGACAAATCCAATCAGGAAGTTTTCTGGAACGCGTTACGCAAACGTTTTGTTTCGACGATTGCAACTGACCACGCGCCGTTCGATTTCGTTGGGCAAAAGGAGATGGGACGCGACGACTTTACCAAAATTCCGAACGGGATTCCGTCATTAGAAGACCGCGTGAATTTGTTGTACACGCACGGCGTCGCGGCGGGACGCATTGATTTGTCAACGTTCGTTGACGCGGCAAGCACGCAGGCAGCAAAAATTTTCGGCATGTTCCCGCGCAAAGGCGCGATTGCGATTGGCAGCGATGCCGATTTGGTGGTGTATGACCCGAATTATCGCGGCAGTATTTCCGCGAAAACGCATCAACTCAATCTCGATTACAGCGCGTTCGAAGGTTGGGAAATCAAGGGACGCCCAAGCACCGTCACCGTGCGCGGCGAGGTTGCGGTGCAAGATGGAAAATTTGTGGGAACGATTGGACGCGGAAAATTTGTAAAACGCGAGCCGAATCATTTTTGATCGAGGGCAAAGAAAAAAAACGAGGGCAACTCGGAAACGGGTTGCCCTGGGAGTTATATGACAGAAAAGACGACTCCAGAAGAATTCTATAGTCTCCGGAACATAAGTCTCACTGAAGACGACCTAGACAACCTCATGTTCATGGGTACTGTTCCAAAGGTCGAAGAGTTCTTGAAGGCAGCAGACAATTGTGTTGGAATCGTAAAGGATAGTCGGAATATCAGGTTGATGATTTTGGAGACATGGCTTTTCTTGGATTATAGCGTTCGGGAGCTACTAATAATTGTGATTGGCGGAGGAAAGATTAACCGTGAAGAATACGAGCTACGATACTACGCTTTACCAAGCAGCTTCCGCGCGTGCGTAGACTTGTTGGTAAAGATAAAGACTACTAACGAAAAACTTGTGCCTGACCCAAAAGAAAATGCCATTACATTCCCAATCAAGTTTGGCGTTTTCCTAATGAGCGAAAACCGCGAGTTCTTTAAACAGTTTAGAGAACTCGAACAAACATACTATCGGCGATACTATCCAGAATTAGCAACGCCCCAGGAAACAGACACATTCAAGACGGAGCCAGCAAGAATTGACTTTGATGCCGAGCGAAATTATAGATATGTTTCAGAAACATGGCTAACAGTTACACGAAGGTTAGATGACACTTGGAAGAAAAGGGCATATAGGCTTAATAATGCAAGAAACCATGCTGCTCACTCCTATGAATATGACAAGATTTCAAAACACTTGGGATATTCTGGAGTTAATGTGGAGAAGCTTGTAAGAGATGAATGCCTTACTCTAATTGAACAGTTAGTGGGAATAACGCCCAAGAGATAATCATCCTCCAATTTGGACTGCAATATCTTCTTCCGGATACCAACCGAGGCTGCATCTTGGAACTTGATTTTGGTTGGACTCTGACAATTGTCGAGCGATTATGCGGCATGATGCCGCGTAATCTCAAGTGGCCGGCACGTCGCATCATCGCATCAAAATTAGAGACCGGAGGAACCATTCGGCTCCCAATCAATCAGCAAAGAGAAGAACCATGAAATTTCTGCTCACTTCCGCGGGTATCAAGGTTGATTTTGCGATATTTCCCCACCCGGGCAACGAGATGCTGCCAGGTCATCTCCGAGGGGCACTGGAAACTGTTTACGCGCTAGTTGTGCCATATTTTTTGCAAGCGCGTTGTTTAGTACACTCATTCAAACGAATCGAAGGAGACTCACATGAGCCAACCC
>CALMZO010000154.1 GCA_937870825.1 uncultured Chloroflexota bacterium
AGCAAATATCCAAAAACAAAAAAGAGAAAAAGAATGACGTTCAAAGCGACGAGCCACCACGCGCCATACGCGTATTCGCTGGAAGAAGCGTGCATCAAAACCTCCCGTTGTGCCTTCTTGACCAAACCGATCCATGTTCACGGCGCGACGGACAGAGAGACCTTGTTGAATCGCCGAGTAACATTTGCTACGTCGCGCCAACTCTCACACACTATAAGACCACGTGGTTGCTTGCGTAACCGCCTATTCGCACATTCCTCGCCGCGCCATTTGGCTTGTTTATACCTGCGCCAGATGGCGCGGGATATAAAAAAAGGACGAACGCTCAATTTGAGTGTTCGTCCTTTTCGCACTTGATGCAAACGAAGTTTATGCCGCGCCACTCTTGGTTGACAGATATGCCACGACTTTTGTTCCTTTGCCCTGCTCCGATTTCACATACACATTCCCGCCGAACAACTGCGCGCGTTCTTGCATCCCCATCAACCCAAAATGCCCCGCCCGCGCATACGCATTTGGCGATTCAGGAGCATCGAAGCCCCTGCCGTTGTCTTGAACCGTCACCGTCACTTCGTCCGCAGCGAATGCGAGAGTGACATCCACTTGGCTTGCGCGCGCGTGTTTGCTCACGTTGCGTAACGCTTCTTGCGTGATCCGGAACAAAACCAATTCACGTTCCGCGTCCAAACGCTGCTCCTCCCCTTGTACGGTAAAACTCGCATGCGCTTCGCGTGCAATCGTTTCGAGCGCGGGAATCAAGCCAAGTTCATCTAAATACGTCGGGCGCAAATCGCGCACAAAGCCGCGCACGTGTTCTACCGCTTCGGTAGTCAATTCTTTGAGTTCGCCTAATTTCGACGCGGCGAGTGCGGGGTCGCGATTCAATGTTCGCTGCGCCAACTCAATGCGCTGTTGCACCGCAATCAACGTTTGAATCGTATCGTCATGCAATTCGCGCGCAAGATGTTTGCGTTCGTCTTCTTGGCTGTGTGTGATGGCGACGATGTAATTTTGCATTGCCGCTTGCGCGGCAGAGACCTGGTTTGCCATGCCGTCGAGCGTCTCGCGTAATTCTTCAATTTCGCGTACGCCGCCGACCCTCCTTTGTGCGGCAGAAAAATCGCCAAAGGCAATGCGCTGCGCGGCTTGCGCGAGATTTTCTAATGGACGAATGACGTAGCGAATTCCAAAATAGATTGCTCCGAGCGCGACGACTGCAACTAATGCCAATACGACAGGTAGCAGGACGGCATACTGAAACATCGGCGCGACGACATTTTCCCATGGCTCGTCAATCAGCAGTCCCCATCGAGTCGGCGCAATCGGCGCATAACCGACGACCAGTTCGCCCACTTGCGAATTATGGTGGAACGTCGCGCCTGATTCACCCCGCATGACTTGAGCAATCCCCGCGTGTGTGCTGAAATCCGTTCCTACGCGCGCGGCGTCGGGATGCGCGATGATTTTTCCCTGTTCATCTACGAGATATGCTTCACCGCGCGGGGCAAAGCTTTCAAAGGGAGGGAGTTCTACTGCGCCGACAAGCGTTCCATTCTGTCGTGCTCGCGCGCGCAAAACGAGCCACGCGCCATTTTCCAAAAACGGTTTTGAAAATTCATCCTTGCGCGAAATTTTGTCGCGACGCGCTTCCCACACCGCACGCGAGGGCAGCGCGTTAACAATCTCTCCGTCCGCGTCCAAGAGCGCAATGCCGCCTTCAAATATCTGTGCGTCCCACGTTTCAGGACGCGAAGCATCCAGATTTTCTAAATCGCGCGCACGGTCAGTCAATAGTTCCGAGATGCGCGCGGCTGCCACACGCGCCAAAGCCCCGTCGCGTTCTGCCACCAATTCGCGCATCGCGCCCTGGTGATTGCTGACACCAAGATAGGCAATGCCAATTAATAGAATGGCAAGCGGGAGAATCGTCCAGAGAAGAATTTGCGTGCGGAGACTGCGGAACATCAGTGGTCAGTAGTCAGTTGTCAGTAATCGGTAATCAGTGGACGGAATACTGATTACCGATTACTGCAACACAATCCACTTTTGTCGAACTGCGAACAACACCGCTTCCGTGCGCGTGGCGACATGCAATTTCGCGTAAATGTTCGCAAGATGTCCTTGAGCCGTGCGGTCACTGATGTTCAATGCCGCACCGATCTGTTTGTTGCCAAGACCTTGCGCGGCGAGACGCAACACGTCGAGTTCACGCTCGGTGAGCGGCTCGTTGATGTCCTCTTGTTCGGAATGACCTGAGGCGCGGCGCACCAATTTTTTGGCGACGGCAGGCGAGAGTGCCGTTTCCCCTTCGGCGACGGCACGAACAGCATGCAGTAATTCTTCGGCGGAAGACGTTTTCAGCAGATAGCCACTCGCACCTGCTTGCAGCGCGGCAAAGAGGTAGGGGTCATCGTCGTAGGCGGTGAGAATGAGGACTTGGACGTTCGGGAATTCTTTTTTCACGCGGCGCGTGGCATCCAACCCATTGAGGCGTGGCATCTGAATATCAAACACCGCGACGTCGGGCGCATCACGCGCAATCAGCGCGAGCGCTTCTTCGCCATCATTCGCTTCGCCAATCACCTGTAATGTTTCATCCTCTTCTAAAAAATCGCGGATGCCTTTGCGAACCACGGCATGGTCATCGGCGAGGAGAACGCGAATCGTTTTGGATTTATCCATTTGCGATTTTGTTCGGGCGCGCGCGAATCCATTCGTTCATCGGGCAAGAAACTCCAAGAGCGACGCGATGAAAAAGAGTGGTACCACCAAGATATAGATTCGCAGAACGTCGCGCAATGCCTCCTTCGGTAGCCAGAGCAACTTTGCCCCTTGGTAATTGGGCGGCGGACGAAAGCAAGCGATGCCCAAGTTGACGCCAGCGCCTCCTGCCAACGAGTAGGGGATGAGTTGCAGAATCACCACGGATAGATAATACAATGCCTCGGACGAACTCGCCAAGCGGCTTACGTGGACACTATTCACAGAAACGATCCCGCCGACCCAGCCACGAAAAGCCGCAATGGGATACGGAGCAATGACACCCAGCCCGGCTACGGTTTGCCCAATCCCCGCCGCGAGGTTGCCGCCGAAATCAAAAAGTGCGGCGCGCAATCGCTCGTTCTGACCCAGCGCGAGTAGCGCGGGTTCGTTTGCCTGTGCGCGTTCAACCAAGTCATCGCGGTAGGTCAAGGCAAATTCGTTTCCCGTATGCACCATCAGCACGCCGACGAGAACCGAGATGAAATAGGTGACGGCAAAAGTCAGAATCGGGAGACGCGCCCGCGACAGAGCTCTGATGATTGCAGTGAGGGACATCCGTCTTTATCCACTCGCGCGCAATGTCGAAACGACGCGCTTTAATTTTTCGCGCGCCTCGTGCGCCACCAATTCAAGCGCGGGGTTGGCAATCACTCCCAACATGGACAACGGATCCACAATCGAAACAACCGCGCCGCCATTTTCCTCGTAGACGATTACGTTGCACGGTAACAGCAAGCCCACATCCAAATCAGTGTTCAACGCGCGCTGCGCCAATGGCGGATTGCACGCGCCGAGAATGACATAGCGTCGAAACTCGGCGTTCAATTTTTGCTTGAGCGTCGCTTGCACATCAATTGTCGTCAGCACGCCAAAGCCCTCTGCTTTCAACGCCACCGTCGCTCTGGCAATGGCAGTCTCGTAATCCGTTTTTAATTCAACGCGTGATCCAATTTCGCTCATACTTTGTCTCGTCTTTCGCACACGCGCCAACGCGCGTCGCGCAATCAACTGGATGCGCCACAACGCGCTCGCTGTGGATTCGGTTGCCGTACTCTTATAGACCCAGATCGCGTCGCATTTCTTCGAATTGCTCTTTGGTGATTTCGCCTTTGGCGTACCGTGTTTTCAGGATGTCAAGCGGTGTCGAATTTGATACAGTTGTGGGCGCCGGCGTCAACGCTTGCGCCTGATTCGCTGGGATGCTGCTTTGATTTCCACGCACCAATGTCATCACCAGCCAAACTGCGCCGCCGATGACCAACACCCAAAACGCGATCATGACCAACGCGCCCAAACCCAACATGCCCATTCCAAAACCCATCATGATTCGTTCCTCCGTTTCATGCTTCCAAATCTTTTTTGATTTCCGCGTACTGCTCTTTCGTAATTTCGCCGCGCGCATAGCGCGCTTTCAAAATGTCGAGCGGCGATTCATTGTTTGGATTACCAAACGACTGCGCCGTTGGCGGTAATGCCGCAGAGCTCTGCGCGCGCGAATTGCGCGCGAGCGAAACAACGACCAGTGCGATGCCGCCGAGGAGCAGACCCCAAAACGCGAGCGGCACAATCCAACTAAATGGACTGAAACCGAACGTACCGCCAAAGCCGTGCATCCCATAACTGCCCATCATGCCAGGTCCCATTCCGAACCCGCCGAACCCCATCATCCCCATACCGCCAAATAACAATACGAGCAGCACAATTATGAGAACGACCCCGATAATCAAACCTGTATTTCGCATTTTATAGACCTCCATACGCGGCAATTGCTTTCACGGACGACGAAAGACGGGACAACTATAGATTATGTCGTCGCCCGTCGCTCGTCATGTGTCATGTGTCATCTGTCACCGGTCACTTGTCACGCCTGTGTTCTTGGCGAGCGCGGCAATCAATGCAACCACCGCAATCACTGGCAATGCCCAGATGATAATCATCCAGATTGCACCCACGCCCGAGTCGAAACCGTACATCATTGAAATCACCTCCCTTGACTTTATTCTGACCACAGCATAAGCCAAAGGTGTGAAGATATGATGAATATGCGATTCGTTTCTTATGCGCGTGCTGTTAATGTCCGCCGCGCCCACCAAGCAAAGGCAAGCAGGACGAACGCCTCCAAAAGTGTAAAGATGGCAATGCCCAGACTCGCATCCACCCAAAACGGTTCGGGGTAAAACTGAATCAAACTGTCCGTTGTGAAAAAGAGCCACGAATCGCCGACGAAAAAGATTCGGTGGAACGCCACAAAGAACGCGTCGAACGCGACGAGCGCGAACAAACCAATCGTTCCGAAAATGACGAGCGTCAACACCGCGCCGTTAAAGAGCGCGGACCATGCCGCTGCCAGCAATGACGCGCGCCACAACACGAACAACGCGACGACGATGAAAATGCCGAGCGCATAATCCACCGCCAGCGCGCTGGTTGCTACTTGTTGCACATCGCGCATGTGCGACAATTCGCGTTCGTTATACACGCCAAGATTT
>CALMZO010000155.1 GCA_937870825.1 uncultured Chloroflexota bacterium
CATCGCCACCATCATCTATCTGTTTTTGCCGCAACACATTTTGAGCCGCAGCGGTTCGCGAGCGACATGGCTCATTCGCGGTTTTGTTTTCTTTAACGGACTCGCGTTTTGGGTCGGCAGCGATCCGTTATTGAGCAACTTTTTGAATCCGGCGTTGCAGCTCGCGCTGCGCTTTTTCTTTTTAGAGACGTGTTACGTGCTTGCCATCGCCGCACTCCACACCATCAAGGGATGGCAAATGCCGCGCATTGTCATCGCGGCAATCATTGGCTTTTATGGTATTTGGCTGTTCATTTTTCTTGCGCTTGCGCAAACGCCACTTCCATCATTCGCAAACACCGATGCGGCATTGGAATACACGCTGCCCAACTTTCTCTTGTTACGCATTGCAGCGGCGGCAAGCAACCTGTTCCTACTCGCACAAGTAACGCGATGTCTTTATCGCATTTGGCAGGATGACCAATTTCTCGCGGGGCGTTTGCGGTTTTGTTTTTTCACAATCGGCGCGGCGCTTGCCTTTGTGAATCGGTTCTTTGTGTTCGCTCACATTGGCGCAGTGCTGGGCGCGGGCGAATGGAGTGATTCCATTCTTGCGATTGAAAAGAACATCAATTTCGCCGCCACTCTTTTTTTCATCTTGGGATGTTTGCCGCCGGGGATTATGAAACGATTGGCGCGCATCGTTCTCTATCTCGACCAACAGCGCGCCATCCTCGAACTTGGCGAATTGCGCGCCGCGTTGTTTCACTTGACCGCGCCTTTACCGTGGCCCCTCCCCAACTGGCGCAAGCGTCTCGACCAGCCCGCGTATGTGCTTTACAGTTTGATGATTGATGTCCTCGACCGTCTCTTGCTGCTCGAAAGTTTGCCCCCGTCCGGGACATTTCATCTCGACGGCGTAGAAGTGATTCATACTCCGCTTGCGCCGGATGAACTTTTGGAACGTCTCCGCCAATTGGCGAGGCGTCACTGGCTCAATCAATGGAATTTACGTTTGCGCCGACTGATTCAGCCATTTGGGGGTCGCTCCACAACTTGATTCACAAAATCACTCGGCTCCAAAATGAGTACGAATCTCTCAACTTCAACTAAAAACATATCCCCCTCGCCCGAATCATCTTCGAATGGCGAAGACGATTTACAACCACGTGAGGACGAAGCGCTCGGTCCTTATCTTCGTCGCGTTCGCATCTCACGTGCGTTGAACCTGCCCGATGTTGCGCGCGCCCTCATCCAACTGCCAAAAGAAATGCGAATCAGTCATCCCTATCTGTCGCAAGTCGAATTGGGACAGGTTGCACAGCCATCGCGGGATCGGCTGGTCAGTTTGGCGAATCTTTACCAGATTCCGAGTGAGTGGCTCTTGCGAAAGGCAGGTTATACGCTGACTCTAGATGAACCAACGAGCAGTACGAGCGGCATCGTCCAGCAAATCCTATTGCGAGTGGAACAACTTTCGCCCGCTGACCAAAATCTTTTTCTCACAATGTTAGATGCTGTAGTCAAACAACGACGCGACGAAAAACATAATGGCTCGTGACAAGTCATCCAGAGCCAACAGAGCTACAAAGCGAACAGCGCGCAAACCTAACAAGGTTCCTGCGCGCTGTTCGCTTTAGTGACGAGGAGGGAACGCGTGTCCTGAATTGACGCGCTTGCGGTCTTTGGATTGGATGCTCACAGAGTAATCACAAGCTTTTACCTATAGGTTGTTTTTGGACCGTTTGATTCGTTAGCTGGGTGAAGGACTCGCAGCACTTTACCGGCAACCAGCAGCGTTGCGGGCATCGTGTTCTGCGGTTGAATGATTTTATGATGCGTAATCTCGCCCTCCGCGACGACAATAGTCTCTGCACCCAATTTTTCGGCGAACTTGCGGAAATTGGATGATCTAAAACAGTAACGATAAAGCAGTTCTGTGTTCTCGTCATCGGCAATGTCAACGAATGTGACCTTGCCCTGAAGCGGGAGATGAACAAAGTTGACGGCGACCACCTTACCGACAGTGAAAATTCGAGTAGGCATTTACTATCCTCTGCGAGAAATGATTGCTTTCGCGCAGACTGTAATGCCTCGCGTTGACCTTTGTTTGACGCGCTGCGGTTACGTGTCAAACAAGAGTCAAAATAACTGGATAGAATTTCTGATGGGAGAAAACAGTTGTGCCGTGTACAACAGATTGAGGATGGCTCTGGGAAAATAAGAACGCGCGTGTCGCGTCTGAGAACGGTAGCCCGCGACGCGACATCATGTCGGAATCTTGATCTTGGTGATTACTTCGGCAATGACGTCGAACTGTACATAGGGCTTCCCGTCTGGATAATGGTGCAGCGGCGGATTCCCGTGTGGTGTTGTTTTGAACGACGCCTCAATGAGGACTTCGTTACCACGTCTCAAATCGAAAAACTCTTGCGCGAGCTCACCGTTGGCGCTCACATGAAAAAGGATGGGGCGCGGGACATGGTGACCCGTTCTGGAAACGACCTGAAAGAGGATGGTATTGGCGTCAACGCGTTGTGGCGCTTTCGTCACACTGCCAATGATGACGACTTGGCTCAGCATAGGGCTATGCGTCCTGTTTAGAAATGGCGAATGTTGAGTCGCCGAGCAGAGCGCGTACCTTTTGTAAAAATGCGTCGCCCGGCGCGCTGCCCAGCTCGCGCTGGAGCGTGTTCAAATACAAAACGTATGTGCGGTGCGCGGCAATCGGATTGTTTAATCGGATATAAAGTCCCATCACTTTGAGATACGTCTCCTCGTTCAGGTCGTCAGCATCGAGTGCTTTTTCATACCACGCAATTGCTTGTTGGGGTGACTGCTCTTTTGTCAAGTCGCCGAGCTGTAATAACGCTCCGATGTATTTTTCGCGCAGTCGTGTCCGCACCGGCACAACCCAATCCTTGTAATTCTTTTCCAAAAAATCGCCGTGATACAATTGCACTGCGCTTTCGAGCAGTTTGCTGCGCGCGGTCGCATCGGCAATTTGCTGCGAACGTACAAGCAGCTTTTCAAATTCGGCAACGTCGAACCAGATCGGCACGTGGGGATTGAGCCCGTATTGTCCGCGTTGGATTTTCACAATGATTTCTTCGCCCGCAAACTCGCGCAGCCGCTTCCGCGCAGAGTGAAACGACCACTGCGCGCGTTTCAAATCCTTATCTGTCCACAGCGCATCGAAGATTTGCTCATCCGTCCAAAAACGACGCGGCTGAAGTAGAAAAAAAGTCAGCAGTTCGCCCTGAGCTTCGGCAGTGCGTGCTTCTTTTGTGTCCAATTCTCCGCGCTCCAATTGCAAAAGACCAAGTGCTTGACAACGTAGCCGCGGTGCCGGTTCTTGCGGCTCGACCGCGACTTGAAGCAGCGTCCGCAGCGTCAATCCATGCGGATGTTGAATGAGAGCAGAGAGGGGCAATGTTTCTACAAGCGCGTGCATTTGCTGGAGCACAGTCATGACATCTGTGCGCGGCGCGGTGCGCGCTTGAAGACATAAACTTATGAATTCGTCCGAAAGATTGTTGCTAACATTCGATGGAAGGGACAAGGCAGGTGAGTTGAAATGGGCTTCAAGGTTCGCGAGCAGCTCTTCGGCTTCCTTTTCAAATATTCTAATTGCTGAAGGATTTGGCGAGGCGATCAGTTCCCTCCTGTGACCGGATTTGGCGATGCACTCGCGCGGCGATGTTTTGGAATGCGCGTAGAGCTTGGCGTTGTTCTGAAGATAAAGAATCCGATTGTGTTGTTCGTTCTACAAAGAACAATCCACGTTCATCTGAAAGCAAGTTCTCTTGGAGCGATGGCACAAAAAAGCATTGCGTTCGCATCTTTGCATCTACCATGTAGCGGTCCAAACCAAGTGGTAGAGTAGATCTATGCTTGTTCAGGATGTAAATGGACCTGTCCCGAAAATGTGAATCTTGACTTGGTGCTGCTTGCCAAATCTTGAAATACTCTATCAAATCACACACTCCCATGCTGAACGAGGATGCTTGCAGGACTGACGCGTGTACGGCAGATGATATCAAGAATGTTATATCCCGTTGTGCATCACTTGGCGCGTGCGAACCCAAATCCACGATAACCGTGTTCCAACGTTCGTGTGCGCGGACGAACAAAGTGTGAATCAAGTTCCAACCATTTTCGCCGCGAAGCGGAGGTGACTCGAGCCATTGTGACGCGCCCGGCAAAAGGTCGAGGTTCGGTCGGCAAGACTTGATGTGTCTATCAATCGAACTCATTGATAATACATCGTCATCATCCATCTTTCGCGCCAAGTCTATCAATGCCGTTGTGGGTTCAAACCCAAAGGAACGTGTGAGGTCACAGTTCCACAAATTCAAATCAAGCAAGAGGGTCTTGATGCCGCGCTGCGCAAACGACAACGCCAGATTCGCCGCAATGGATGTTGCACCGACCTTCTGAGCGATGCCGCGAACGGCGATGACGTTTGGAATTTCACTGGGTGAATGAACTTGGAAAATCAAAATCTCATGCCCCGCAAAAATTCTTGCGACGTTGAACA
>CALMZO010000156.1 GCA_937870825.1 uncultured Chloroflexota bacterium
ATTATTATCTGGCGCAAAATTTTCAAAATGCGCAAGCGCGCTGGCTCGACGCAGTGCAGAAATATCCTGCTTCACAAAGCGCGGACAGCGCGGCGTATTGGCTCGGCAAACTCAAACGCGCGCAGGGGGACGAAGCGAACGCGCAAAAATTTTTCCAGCAAGCCGCGCAGCCGCCGCGCACGTACTATTCATGGCGCGCACTCGACGCACTCAATCAACCCTCGCCGCCGCCTTCGTACAATCTCGCGGATTACGCAATGGAAGATACGGCGGAGACGCGCGCGGAAGTGGAACGGTGGATTGCGTCGTGGAACGGCGCGGCAGTTTCCGCGCAATTGCCCGCGCGCGTTTTGCAAGATGGTTTGTACAAACGCGGCGATGAATACGCCGCGCTCGACCGCTTTCTCGACGCGCGTCCGCAGTTTCAAGCGCTCAACGAAAAATACAAACAGGACGCGCACGCCCTGTACGCGCTCGCGCTGTATTACAAAGACATCAACTATTTTTCCGTTTCACTCGACGCCGCGCGCAAGCTCGCCGACCTTTCCGGACAAAACGAAACGCAGCAGCCGCGTCTTTTGCGCCAACTGATTTATCCCACGTACTTTGCCGACCTCGTCGTGCCGTACGCGCAGCAGCATGGTTTCGACCCCGTCATCTTTTTCGGGCTCATGCGCCAGGAAAGCGGATTCAATCCCATGTCGTACTCTTCTGCCGCCGCGCGCGGTTTGACCCAGGTGATTCCCAGCACAGGGGAACTCATTGCGCGCGCGTTAAACGTGCAGAATTTTCAACAGACCGATTTGTTCAAACCGTACGTCAGTGTGCGTTTTGGCACGTACTTTTTGGGGACGGTGCTGAAATCGTTTGACGGCAATACCTATTACGCGTTGATGGGGTACAACGGCGGTCCGGGCAATGCGCGCAAATGGCAGCGCGACGATTTGGATGTGGCTGTGGAAATGATTCATTTGGCGGAAACGCACTTGTACGTTCGCACCGTCGTCGCGCAGTATCGGCAGTACGTGGACGTGTATCGCGGGGGGAATCAGTGAACGCTGAGGACTGAGGGATGAGAAAAATCACACTATTTGTTTGCGCCTTGCTCGCGGTGCTGTTTTCTGTAACGAACGCAGTGGGCGCGGCGGACGAAAAAGAAAATTCGCAATTCGCAATTTCCAATTCATATTTGGAAATTGCCAAAATTGACCGCGCCTTGATGCAAGCATTTCAACAAGGCAAACACGCGCGCGCATTGATTGTGTTTGCCGAACAGGCGGATTTGTCCGGCGCGGACGCGTTGAAAACGAAAAAAGAAAAAGGGCAGTTTGTGTTTGAACAACTGCGCGCGGTGGCAAAGCGCACGCAAGCGCGCGTGCGCGCACAACTCGACGCGCAAGGCGTGACGTATCGCGCGTTCTATGTCACCAATGCGATTGCCGTAGAAAAAATGGACGCGACGCTCGCGACGCAGCTCGCGACGGAAACGAACATCGCGCGCATCGCCTCTGACCCGAACGTAAAATTTGCCGCGCCGATTCCCGAAAAAACTTCGGCAGAGACAACACGCGCGGTGGAATGGGGCATTACCAAAATCGGCGCGCCGAAATTGTGGCAGTTGAAACTTCGCGGGCGCGGCATCGTCGTCGCGAATCAAGACACGGGTGTACAGTGGGAACATCCCGCGCTCAAGAAAAAATATCGCGGCTGGAAAAAAGAAACACAGACCGCTGACCATTCCTACAATTGGTGGGACGCGATTCATTCGAGCATTGTGGGGGGGGGAAATTCGTGCGGTTACAGTTCGCCTGAGCCGTGCGATGACTATGGGCACGGCACGCACACGATGGGAACCCAAGTGGGCAGTACGGCTACCAATCAAATTGGCGTTGCGCCCAAAGCGCGTTGGATTGCGTGCCGCAACATGGACGAAGGCGTTGGGCGTCCGTCCACGTATATCGAATGTTTTGAATTTTTTCTCGCGCCGTGGGACTCGAACGGCAACAATCCCGACCCCAATCGCGCGCCCGATGTCGTGAGCAATTCGTGGGGCTGTCCGCCGTCGGAATTGTGCGAACCCGATAGTTTGCGTCAAGCCACGCGCGCCTTGCGCACGGCGGGAATTTTTATTTCCATGTCGGCGGGCAATTCCGGTTCGAACTGTGCAACGATTACCGACCCGTCGTCCATTTACAACGCGTCTACCACTGTCGGCGCAACCAACAGCAATGATGATTTGGCATCGTTCAGCAGTCGCGGTCCGGTCACGGCGGATGACAGCAATCGCCGCAAGCCGGACGTTAGCGCGCCGGGCGTGAATGTGCGTTCGAGCGTTCCGGGCGGCGGCTATGCGAATTTATCCGGGACTTCGATGGCTGCGCCGCACGTCGCCGGAGCCGTCGCGTTGTTGTGGCAAGCGCGACCAAATTTGCGCGGTTACATTGGCGAAACCGAAAAAGCATTGTTCGGGAGCGCGAACCGAAATGTGAACGCGGGCAATCAAATCTGCGGCGGGACAAACGCGAGCGTCATTCCAAACAATTTGTTTGGTTACGGACGCTTGGATGTGTGGAAGGCGTACGAAAATACGCAATGAACAAACGGCGGAGAAAAATTTTTCTCCGCCGTTTTTATTGAAATTACTGCATGGAATGTGGGTTATAATTCCTTTATCTCTTTTTTCTGGAGCGCCCCATGTCTCAATCCAACAAATCGTTTCTGGCAGGGCTGTTTGATTTTTTCAATTCCCTCTTTGGCTCGAACCCGCCGCCGGTGACTCCGCCAAAACCGACGGAACCTGCCAAGCCGGTCATTACCGACGAACCGCTCGCGCCGCTTGCTCCCAAAGTGTTGGTGATTGTGTATGACCCGGTGGTGGATGCGCTGAAAAATTTGCGGCTCGTGGAATGGGGCGTGAAAAATCGCGGTTGGTCACGCGTCGAGGATTTGATTGCGGGTTATATCGCCGACGTGGACGAATGTTCCGGCGGCTTGGTCAAGTACAACGTCGTACAGACAATTGTGGCGGATGAATTTCCGCTCAAGCTGAGCGGCAAGCGTTTTACCGCGCTCGAATATCTCGACTTGTACACCAACAACCAGAGCAAGTACAAAGAACCCGACGACCGTTTCGATTACAACGCGTTCGTAAAACAATTCAATCTCACAGCGCGCGTCAACAGCGGCGAGATTGACGAAGTGTGGACGTTCACGTACCCCTTTTCCGGTGTGTGGGAAGCGGCGATGTGCGGCACCAACGCGTTCGACTGCAACGGACCCGTCATCGAAAATACGGCGGGGCGGCGTTACGTCATTATGGGCTTTTCGTACGAACGCGGCATTGGCGAGATGGAAGAAAATTTAGGACACCGCGTAGAAAAAGTCATGGCACGAATGTACGGCGCGCGCGAGTTTCTCGATTGGACGTACGGTTTCAAAAACAATCCGACGCAATTCAACGCGCTCGAGTACGCGGAAAAAAATCTTTTCGGAAAATTTTTACTGCACGACAAAATCGCGCCGGGCAACGCGCAGTGCGGCAACGTCCATTACGCGCCCAACAGTGACCGCGATTACGATTGGGGCAACCCGCGTCCCGTCATTACGTTCGCGGACGATTGGCTCACCTTTCCAAACTTGCCGCGCGTTCAAAAAATGCAAAATGCGAGTTCGTGGGGCGGCGGCGACATTCGCCAACATCATCGCTGGTGGTTCACACGATTCCCCAAAGTCGCGGGACGCATGAATGGAATTTGCAACAATTGGTGGGCATACATCGCGGATGTTGCGAATCCGGAATTTGATTCACCGCCGGTTTGAATGTGCCAACACGCATCGCTCGCAAAAACGAACCCGACGTGGTAACGCGTCGGGTTTTTTACTTTAGACCAGATTCCGATTTGATGTAGGGGAAGACCTTCGAGGTTTCCGAAAACCTCGAAGGTCTCATATCCTAGACCAAATAGGAATTTACTTTATGCCGCGCAGTACAAAATGTCACATCGTTCGTTTCAAACGCGTTGCGCGCAAATTTGAAAACGTGTACAATCTTTGCCGTCTTTATTCTACACAAGGAATTGTTTCATGTTGCCAACGACGGCGGACATTGTCATCATCGGCGGCGGATGTATGGGCGCGAGCATCGCGTATCATCTCGCCGAACGCAGTGTGGGAAAAATTGTTTTACTCGAACGCGAAAAATTTTTGGCGATGGGCTCAACGGGACGCAATGCCGGCGGCGTGCGTTATCAATTCTCGACTCCCGTCAACATTCAACTGTCGAATTATTCCGTTGACATCATTCAACGCTTCCAAGAAATTTTTGGCGTCTCTGCCGATTATCACCCACTTGGTTATCTCTTTCTCCTCACGACGCCCGACGAAGTAGAACTCTTTCAAAAAAATATCGCGATGCAGCAATCGCTCGGCGTGTACGATGTGCGTTTTCTTACACCGGACGATATTTCAAGACTCGCGCCGCATGTGAATCTCGAAGGCGTACTCGGCGGCAGCATTTGCCCGCGCGATGGGACTGCCGACCCGTACACCATCACACAAACCTTTGCCACCCACGCGCGAAACCGCGGCGCACAAATCGAAACGGATACGAACGTCGTCGGCATCGAAACGCAAAACGGACGCGTGACGCGCGTGAAAACCAATCGCGGCGAGATTGAAACGCGCGTGGTTGTGAATTGTGCGGGACCGTGGGCGGCGAAAATCGGCGCGATGGTTGGTGTAGAAATTCCAATCGCTCCCCTCCGCCGCCAGTTTTTCAACACAGACGAAATCCCTGAAATTCCGCGCAATCACCCATTCGTCATCGAATTCAGCACCTCGCTCTATTTTCATCCCGAAGCAACGGGCTTGATTGTCGGCATGTCGAATCATCACGAGATCCCCAGCGAAACGTATGCGATTGACCAAGCATTTCATCTGGAAACATTGGAACGCGCGTTGTATCGTTTGCCGCTCTTGGAGAATGCGCGCATCATCAGACAGCTCGCGGGGCTGTACGAAGTGACGCCCGACGCGCATCCGATTCTCGGTCAAGCGCGCGACATGCAAGGATTTTTTATTTGCGCGGGTTTTTCAGGACACGGCTTTCAACATTCCCCCGGCGCGGGCAAAGTGATGAGCGAGATTATTTTGGACGGCGCGCCAAAAACGATTGACGTCTCGATGTTGGATCTGGAACGCTTTCGCGAAGGACGCGCGATGATAGAACACAATGTCGTATGAGGGAATGCCATGCCTCTTCTCCGTGATGCTTTTCTCGCTCTCTCCACCAACCCCGCCGCGCGCAAATTTGTCGTCGCCTTTCCGTTGTCGCGCAAGGTGACGCGGCGGTTTGTCGCGGGCGAAACGTTGGACGAAGCCGTTGCGACAGTGAAACGCGTGAACGCCCAGGGGATGTTGGCGACGCTCGATTTTCTCGGCGAAGCGGTGACGAGCGCGGAGGAATCGCGCGTTGCGCGCGACGAGTATTTTCGGATTTTGGATGCGATTGAAAAAAATCAATTGAACGCGTATCCGTCGCTCAAGCCAACGCAAATGGGTCTGGTGATTGACCCCGCGCTCGCCTTGGAAAACATTTCGGCGATTACGGCGCGCGCGCGCGCGGTGGGAACGCTCGTGCGCGTCGAGATGGAAGATTCACCGCACACCGACGCGACGCTCGCGTTGTTCAAACGTTTGCGCGCGGAATTTTCCAATGTCGGCACCGTGATTCAAAGCTGTTTGTATCGCAGTGAAGCGGACATGCAGGATTTGTACAACATGGGCGCGATGGTGCGGCTCGTCAAAGGCGCGTACAAAGAACCGCCGACGGTGGCGTTTCCGGAAAAAAAAGATGTGGACGCGAATTATTTGAAACTCGCCGAAATTTTTTTGCGAGCCAATGGCAACCAAGAGACCGAAACAACGCGAATGCGGCAGTTGGCATTGGCAACCCACGACAAAAAAATTGTTGATTGGGCAAAACAATTCATCCGCGAACACAACACGCCGCGCGAACGGTACGAATTTCAAATGCTGTACGGCATTCGTTCCGACTTGCAGTCACAACTCCACGCAGAGGGCTACCCGATGCGCGTGTACGTTCCCTACGGCTCGCATTGGTATCCGTACTTTATGCGAAGATTGGCGGAGCGTCCGGCGAATGTGTTCTTTTTGATAAGCAATCTTTTCAAATAGACGAAGGACGAAGGACGGAGGACGGAAGCGATTCTTGTCATTCGTCGTTCGTCGTCCGTCGTCCGTCTCCCTATGCGCGCAGAAATTATTTCCATCGGCACGGAACTGTTACTCGGTGAAATTATAGACACGAATGCGGCGTGGCTGGCACAGCAGCTCGCGGGAATTGGCGTGGATGTGTATTTTCGTACCACCGTCGGCGATAACGTCGGGCGCATCGCCTCGGCGATTCAGATTGGTACGAGTCGCGCGGAGGTAGTCATTACGACGGGCGGTCTGGGTCCCACCATTGACGACATGACGCGCGAAGGAATCGCGCAGGCAGTGGGTGTGCCGCTGGAATTGAATCACGAGCTCGTCGAACAAATTCGCGCGCGCTTTGCGAAATGGGGACGCGGGATGAGCGAGAACAATGTGCGGCAGGCGTACATTCCGCAAGGCGCGACACCGGTTGAAAATCCCGTCGGCACCGCGCCCTGTTTTATCGTCGAACATCAAGGGCATTCCATTTTTGTTTTGCCCGGCGTGCCGCGCGAAATGAAACATCTCACCGAAACGCGCATGCTGCCGTGGCTGCGCGAAAAAATGGGTGACGACGCCGTCATTCTTTCCAAAACATTGCGTACCTGCGCGGTGGGCGAAAGTTTGATTGACGAAAAAATTTCCGACCTCGAACTATCGAGCAATCCGACAGTGGGACTCGCGGCGCACCCCGGACAAACCGATGTGCGAATTACCGCAAAGGCGGCGACGCGCGCCGATGCGGAAAAATTGATTGCAGACATGGAAGCGCGCGTGCGCGAACGTTTGGGCGATTGGATTTATGGGCAAGGTGAGGAAACGGTGGAACAAGTGATTGCGCGCCTGTTGACCGCGCAAAACAAGACCGTCGCGATAGCCGAATCGAATACGTTAGGAAAAATTGCGGAACGTTTGCGTGCAACGCCCGAAGGATTGAACGTCGCCGCCAAGTTGATTCGTGTGAATGACGACCAAGTGAACGACAAACACGGGGAACACATCGCGAACACGCTGCGCGCGCAAACGGGCGCGGACATTGCCATCGCCATCGTGAGTACGATGGGCGAGCAGGATATGTATTTGGCGGACACGGGCAAAACGGCGATTGCGCTCTCGTCCGCTTCCAAAACCCGCAGCTATACCTATCCCGTCGGCGGCATGGGCGAGCTGGCGCAAAATTGGACGGCGGCGCGCGCGCTGGATATTTTGCGAAGGACGTTGTTATGATGCAATTCGGCGCTTGGGCAGAATTGAAAGGGAATACGGGAAATGGAGGTGAGGTGTGAACCGCGACGATATTTTATTTCTCGTCACATATCACAATCGCGCGAACGCGAAAATTTTTGAAACCGCCGCGTTGTTGACGGATGAACAATTGAGGCGTGACCATGCCCTTGACTTGGGTTCGGCATTCAAATCACTGTGTCACATGGTGGATGTGGATTGGAGTTGGCGGCAATTTTGCATGGGCAATGACATTGGCAAAACGTACTTGTGGGACATGGTGCCCATGACGAATTTTGCGGAAACGCGCGCGGCGTGGGAAAAGGACAGCGCGGAATTCAGCGCGTACGCGCAAACCCTTGACGATGAGACCTTGCAAAAAGAAATTATCATCAACGCAGAAAAAGGAGAACGCGCGCGCGTGTGGCAAATTCTCGCGCACGTCGTCAATCACGGCACGCAGCACCGCAGCGAACTCGCGCGCTATTTCACCGTTTGCGGACATTCACCCGGCGATTTGGATTTGATATAAAGAATGGATACAGCAAGTTTTGTCTTGGGTGTGATTTTCGGCGTGGCGATTTCGGGCATCGCCTTTGCGCTGACCGTGCTGTTATTTCCGCGCTTGTTTCGCAGATAAAAGGAGCAACATGGCTGAATCAATGAACTTTGCAACCGTATGGTGGGACGGCAAAATTACGCCGTGGGAACATGCCACCATTCACGTTACACAAATCGGCACGGCGAGCGTGTCGTCGGTGTTTGAAGGCATTCGCGCGTACTTGAATCCGCAGACGAATGAGTTGAACGTGTTTCAACTCGACGCGCACCTGAAACGATTTTTACAATCCATTCGTCTCGTGCGTTTGGAATGCGAGTACTCGGTACAGGACTTGCGCGATGCCGTCGTCTCGCTCGTGCGCGACAACCAGCCAGAACGCGATGTGTACATTCGTCCGTTTGCGTACGCGGAATCGCGCACGTTCGGCGCGGCGACGAGTCCGCTCGCGCACGTCATCATTCATGTCACCGACTGGGATTCGAAACTGAGAACCGACACGGTGAGTCATTCGTGCGTTTCGTCGTGGACGCGCTTGACGGACAATCAGATGTCGCCGCGCATCAAGGCGAGCGCGAATTATCTCAATTCGAGATACGCGAACGAAGAAGCAAAACGCAACGGCTATGACCACGCGATTTTGTTGACGCCCGAAGGCAAAGTCGCCGAAGGACCCGGCATGTGTTTGATGCTCGTGCGCGACGGAAAATTGATTACGCCGTCGGTGACGAGCGGCATTTTGGAAAGTATTACGCGCGAGACCATCATTCAACTCGCGCGCGATGTGTTGAACCTCAACGTCGTCGAACGCGACGTAGACCGCACAGAGCTGTATACCGCCGACGAAGCATTTTTCTGCGGCACGGGCATCGAAGTCGTTCCCATCGTCACGATTGACCGCATGAAACTCGGCGACGGCGCGCCCGGCGAAATTTCCAAAAAATTGCAGAGCTGCTATCACGATGTCGTGCGCGGGATTGAAGCGCGGTATGGGGAGTGGAGAACGCTAGTCAGTCGTCAGTAATCAGTGAACAGTAATCAGTCACTGAATACTGATGACTGATTACTGTTCACTCGCGCTATGCCTCTCGGAATTTTATTCGCGCTCACTGCCGCGTTCATTTGGGCGACGACGAGTTTGTTGGTCAAGCACAATGCGGCGCGCGTGGACACACTCTCGTTCAACGCGTTTCGCGTCGTCATCGGCGCGTTTTTTTTTTACGCGCTGCTGCCGTTCTTTGGCGGCGCGGCGCTGCTCGCGCAGTTGACGCCGATGGCGATGCTGGCGTTGAGCGTGTCCGTCGTTCTCGGTTTCTGCATCGGCGATTCGATTTATTTTTGGAGCATGACCAAAATCGGCGCATCGCGCGCCATGCCGATTTCCGGCGTGTATCCTGTGTTCACATGGCTGCTTGCCGTGCCGTTGTTGAATGAAGAAATTACGTGGGAAGCGCTTGTCGGCACGGCGTTGGTGATTGTGGCGTTGTATTTGTTGGGACGCGAACATCCGCAAGATGCCGCCGAAGCGAACGATATGTTAATCACCCTGGAAGATGATATGGAACCGCGCGGCGTTTCACAACGAACGCGTTATCTTGCGGTTGCGGCTGCGGTGTTTGCCGCGTTCACGTGGGCGTGCGCGACAACGCTGCTGCGTTTGGGAATTCAAATGCAAGCGCCCGTGTCGTTGTACGACAATGTGCAGCAAAGTGTTTTGCTCGGCGCGTTTCGTTTGACGATTGCGGCAGTGGTGCTGCTGCCGCTTACACACTTGTTGAAAGGTTCGCGCGTGTGGGAAATATATCGCACGCGCGAGTTGCCGAAATTGGTTGCGTTGGGAATTTACAGTACGGGGATTGGGAGTTTGTTGTTTGTGTTGGGCGTCGCGTTGGCGGGCGCGGCGCGCGCATCCTTGTTGAATGCGGCATCGCCGCTGCTCGGCGTACTCTTTTCGTGGTTGTTTCTCAAAGAGCCATTGACGCGGCGCGTGTGGGTGGGGACGGCGTTGGCGGTAGTGGGGGTGTGGTTGGTGTTGATTTGAGACAAGACAAAATTCTACGCTGCCGCAAGCGGTCGCGTGGTAATGACAGCGTTCTCCGACAAACGACGAACTTGTTTTGGCAAAAGCGTCAGTAACGCGCGGGTTGCACCATTTGGGTTGACGAACTCGACTTCATACGCGAGTGATGGACGTGTGTAGATTTCGACAATCGTGCCGACATCGCCGCGCAGCACTTGTTCAGTTTTGAAATTGTCTGTCACAATCACGGTTTCCAGCAAATCGTACTGTGTCTCCATCTTGCTATCCTTTCTTGCGTGGCGCAGGTTCAATCGTCACCAATTCTGGCACATCACTTTCAAATCGCACAATCCAAACCGTTGTTACTTGACGCGCCACTCCGCGTGGCCCTTGCAAAGGCGCGGTGATTGTGTACTTTGTTCCGTGCGGTGACGGTTAGCCCGGTTTGGCGGGGTGAATGAGATGCTGTGCGCGAATGTCTTGCTCAAGTTGTTGCCATTCGTCGCGGCTATAACCCATTTGCCCAAAGAACACGGCTTTGTATCCGCCAGACGAATGGTCGGGATTGAGCGCATAATCGCGCAATTTGCGCGGTTCAATCACCGTGCGTTCTACGTTGGGCAAGCGTCCAATTACGAAAAAATTATATCATCGTTTATCAGAAGAATTCGTTTCGACAAAAAAAATCGAGTGGCAGCGCAATCGTTTCGCCGCCACCCAATTCTGTTTCACTGGTCCATCCCAACGCCAACAGATTTAGTATGCTTTATTTGCTTTGTTGCTATTGAGCAGCTGTCCGAGAAAATCGCGTGCGCCCGTGCCCATGAGACCCCAAAGCAAAAGCGGTTCGGGCGCGATTTCGAGAAAGAACCCGAGCAGCGCGGGAAACAAAATTGCTATGGGATTCGCGGCAATGTCCGGCGAACCCTGTGCCGCCCAAATGCCGAGAACATTGGTCGCGATGCCGTACGCGTACGAGAGCAGACCCACCGCGACGATGGTGAGTGAGTGATTCATCCCTTCTTCGTTAAAAACGAGTTCGATAATCGTTACCGCGATTGCAAGCACATAACCCACCCACGCATAACGCGGCAGGGCAAACTTGAAACCGTCCGCCGAAAATTGGACGGAAATGAACCACAGTACGATGGCGACGCCGATAGCGAGTAGATGGACCAGTTGTTCGTAACGCTTTTCATTCATTTGATTTGCTCCTTTTGTCTAGTACAGCGTTACCTGTAAAGTTGCGTCACATTGACGCTTTTCAGTAGCGGTTTTGACATAAATCTTACACTGAAACGGATAAATGGCAGAAAATTTGTTCTGGT
>CALMZO010000157.1 GCA_937870825.1 uncultured Chloroflexota bacterium
CACAGTTGGAAGGATTCTATCGTCATCCGCGCATTGACAAAGCATTGTTGGAGCAGCACAGCGCGGGATTGATTTGCACCAGTGGTTGTCTCGCGTCCGAAATTCCAGACCTCTTGCGAGCAGAACGCGTGAACGAAGCGCGCGCCGCGCTCGATTGGTATCTCGAGGTTTTTGCGGACCGATTTTATCTGGAGCTGCAACAGCACGAAGGATTGCAAGAACTCGAACCCATTAATTATCAACTGATTGAATGGAGCAAGCAGTTGGATGTGCCGCTCATCGCGTCGTGCGACGCACACTACACACGCACACAAGACGCCGACGCGCATGATATTCTGCTTTGTGTGCAAACGGGCAAGACGCTTGACGACCCCAAAAGGTTGCGAATGACGAGCCGCGATTACTACCTTCGCTCGACTCAAGAAATGCTCGCGCAATGGCAAGAGGTTCCGCGCGCAATTACCAATACATTGGAAATCGCCGAACGCTGCAACGTGAACTTGGATTTCACGGAATATCATTTGCCGTGCTTTGATGCGCCCGAAGGTCATACGCCCGAAACGTTTTTGCGCGCGTTGTGTCGAGAAGGAATTGCGCGGCGTTATGACGCAAACAGCGATGCCGTGCAACAGCGCGTAGAGTATGAACTCGCAGTCATTCATCAGATGGGATTCGACACGTACTTTCTCATCGTTTGGGACCTCATTCGTTATGCGCGTGAAAATCATATCTGGTTCAATGCGCGCGGCTCTGCTTCGAGTTCCATTGTCGCGTACGCGCTCGGCATCACCTCGATTGAACCGCTCTCGCATCAACTCATCTTTGAACGCTTTCTCAATCCAGACCGCGTTTCGATGCCCGACATTGACCTCGATTTTCCCGACGATGAACGCGCGCGCATGTTGAATTATGCCGTTACGCGGTATGGCAAAGAAAATGTCGCGCAGATTGTGGCGTTTGGAAGGATGCTTGCCAAAGCCGCTGTGCGCGATGTGGGACGCGTGATGGGATACTCCATTCCCGAAGTGAATCGCGTTACCAAGCTCATTCCGAATACACCCGGACAAACGCTTTCAGACGCGCTTGAACAATCGTCCGAATTGAAAACATTGTACGACACCGACTCACGCGCACAAAAATTGATTGACCTCGCGCGTCCGCTTGAAGGCGTCACGCGCAATGTGTCCACGCATCCTGCCGGTGTAATCATTGCCGATAAACCGATTGTCGAATACGCGCCGCTGCATCGTGCGACGAGTGGAAGTGACCGTTCAATCGTTTTGCAGAGCGAAACAAACGCTCACGGCAGTATGCCAATCACACAATATGCGATGAATGACCTCGAGCATATCGGATTGCTCAAGATTGATTTGCTCGGTCTCAAAACGCTGAGCGTGATGCGAAATGTGTGTGCGTCAATCAAACAGCGTTATGAAATCGCGCTCGACCTTTCCAACATTCCGCTTGACGATGCAGATGCTTTCTCGCTCATGGCGCGCGGCGATGTGTTGGGAATCTTTCAAGTGGAATCGCAGGGGCTGCGAGACGTTCTCGTGCAAATGAAACCGAAGCGCTTTGAACATATCGTCGCAGCGATTGCCCTTTATCGTCCGGGTCCGCTGCAATATATTCCCACATACATCAAGCGAATGCACGGTCACGAGGCGGTGACGTTCTTGCATCCTTCGCTCGAACCGATTCTTGGCGAGACCTTCGGGATTATTGTCTTTCAAGAATCCATCATGCAAATCGCGCGCGATTGCTGCGGCTTTACGGGCGGTGAGGCGGACACACTGCGGAAAGCGGTGGGCAAGAAAAAGAAAGAAGAGTTGCTCGCCCAGCGCGAAAAATTTGTACACGGTGCAATCGCTCACGTGGGCATGTCGCAAGAAATTGCAAATAAACTCTTTGACGACATCGAATACTTTGCGCGCTATGCGTTCAACCGCGCGCACGCAGTCAATTACGCGGCGCTGACCTGCCAGACCGCGTACCTCAAAGCGCATTATCCGCTCGAATATATGTGGGCGCTGCTGAATAACGAAGCGGGTGATTTGGATAAATTGGCGCAGCTCGCATCAGAGGCGCGCCGCGCGGGAATCGAGATATTGCCGCCCGATGTGTGTTACGGCGACGTACAGTTTTCGATTGAAGCCGAACGCCGCGCGATTCGCTACGGCATCGGCGCAATCAAAAATGTGGGCGAAGGCGCGGCGCGCACAATTGCCAATGCGCGTCGCGAGGGCGAACCGTTCACATCGCTTGCGGATTTCTGCCAACGCGTGCGGTTAAAACAAGTCAATCGCCGCGCGCTCGAAGCGCTGATCAGCGCGGGCGCGCTCGACGGACTCGGCGAACGCGCGGCATTGCTCAAGAGTGTGGAACGATTGTTCGCATCCAGCGCAGCCGCGTCTATGCTGCAAGAAAAAGGACAGTTGTCGCTTTTCGAGAATGCGGCAGCCGAATTTGCAGGTGTCGAACTTGCGTCCACCGCGCCGATGTCGCAAGCCGAAAAAGCGAAATTGGAACGCGAATTTTTGGGCATCGCGTTCGCGGAAGATTTGATGGAACGTTTGCGCGCGGTGTTGCGCGAACGAAATGAGAAAGTGTTGTCGTCCGCCGCTCTTGCGGATAGCTTCGCAACAGAATGCGTTGCGACAGAAAAGAGTGGATTGCTCACGACGGCGGGCATCATCAAAAGTATTCGCAAGACCAAAACGAAAAAAGGCGAGCCGATGGCGTTCGTGCAAATTCAAGATGAAGAAGGCGATGTTGAACTTGTCTTGTTCCCACGCGCGTACGCGAACGCCTTGTTACTCTTGCACAAAGAGAATGCGGTCTTGGCGGTGGGGCGCATTCAAACGCGCGACGACAAGAGTTCGTTTATCGTGGAACGTGTGCAAGCACTTTTCGATAGTGAAGCAGATTCAATAACCGAGAATGTGGTTCCGAATACCGCGACAGATTCTGCTTCGCCAGCAATTCATCGCGTTGGCGAAGCGCGCACGGAAAAAACAATTGCGCTCACTCAACCCATTTCGAGCGCGCCGCCCCTCCGCCGCGCGGCAACGGTGTTTGGCACACGCGGTTCTGAAATAGTGACGCGTCAGTCACCGATTCCAGCACGCATTGAAGAACAACACGCAAACGAATTGGAAATCCCGAATGGTGCTTTGAAGATTCATGAAAAACCTGTTGATGGAAAAGATGTTGTAGCGCGTCGCATCTACGTCCATTTTCGAGAATTGCCGCCCGAGGAAGGCGCAGCATATGTGCGTCCGCTTTTTGAATTGTTCAACGCACATCCGGGCGACGACGAGGTAGCGTTGCTGTTCGAACGAAGTGAGGCGCCAATTAAAATCGGCGCGCCCAACGGCGTGGACTATGACGCCATCAGCAATGCGGTAGTGGAGATGATTGGTGAGGATGCGATTGTCGAGATTTTGTAGAAAGGAGGTTGCGCGCATCTCTCACGCGTAAATTGATT
>CALMZO010000158.1 GCA_937870825.1 uncultured Chloroflexota bacterium
GTCTCCATCTTCGAGTGCTTGCCTCCCCTTTTGTATTACATCATTCAAGTACGCCGCGCGCTGTTGTGCGCGTTCCTGCGCGACTCGTTCGCGTTCCAATCGTTCCTGTTCGGCGCGTTCGCGCTTGAGTTGTTCTTCCGCGCGTTTTGCATTCGCGGAAGCAACATCCACGTCAAAAATTCTTCCGTCCGCCGCGCGCAAATACAAAACGGCAGTACTCCATTCCACATCATTGTCGCGCGCAAAGACGGCTTTGCGTCCGTGCGTCACTGCCGCATCTACCGAACGCCCCACCGCAATCGCGGAATAAAAGCCGCTTGCAAAATCTGTGGCGGCTTGGTCGGTAATTTCAAATTGCATCGCGACGACGGCGGGCAAATTTCCTGTCCGCACCAATGTCATCGCCGTACCTGCGAACGGGTCTTGCCTGCCCTGCCGCGCGCCTTCACATGCGTTCAAGAGCGCGAGCCGCAAAGAAGAATGGTCGCCAAAAAGATA
The DNA here is from genome assembly GCA_937870825.1 of uncultured Chloroflexota bacterium. GTDB lineage: Bacteria > Chloroflexota > Anaerolineae > UBA4142 > SHND01 > SHND01. Next base: position 499 of record CALMZO010000158.1, read on the forward strand.
CGCGACGCGTTCCGCGCTGATGTGGCGCGATTGTTTGCGTTCATCTTCCAAAACCAAAATTCCATCTTCAGCGCGTTCGTCAAAGCCGCCGTGTCCGATAAAATGAAAAACGTGATACTGTTGTTTCAACAGCTGATTGCGGAGCGCGTCGAGCGTTGCGGGCGTCACCCAATCCAATTCAATCAATCCGCCTTGGCGCAAATCGCGCAGCGCATTTTCCAAATTTGTGCGTTCGCGTTCCACATCGAGTTCGGGATAATCGCGCGGGCTGGAAATCATTCCCAAAATTCGCAGCGGCGGAGTCACACTAAAAGGCAAGATTTGGCGCGGCAATTCCACATAGCGCACGAGGGGCGTCGTTTCCAAAAGCGACAAAAATTGCGCGCTCGACGGGTCGTACAAAAATTCCCACGGATAATTTGCGAGTTCGGGCGCGCTGCTGTCGAGCGTGAGTTTGATTCGCATCCCCTTGCGCTGTTTCTCTGCATCCGCGCGACTCGCTACAAATCCCGCCAGCAATTCTTCCGCCAACATTGCGCGAAATAATGATTGCCCAAATTGCTGCGCGGCGCGCCATTGCTGCGACTTGATTTGGCGCACCGAGCGACGCGCTAACCCGACCCGCAAGACCAAATTTTCCAGTTCCACATCACCCAGCGGCGGTGTAAAAACTCCATTCGCCTCTCCCAGCGCCGAACGCACCGAAACCGCGTACCGGTTTTCGGCAAGGCGTGGACCAATTTTCACATGGAAATCAACATATTCCATAGCATCCGAGTCTAGCACCCGCGCACACACGTTGTCAAGCATAAAAAAAGAGATTCGAGTTATTGCTCGAACCTCTTTATGCATCTTGGGAAAACGCCCACGTCAACGCGTCGGCGAACACATCGCGCTGTTTTGAGAAACGGCGTCGGCGGCGATGACTCCATCGCGGCGTGCGGTGCGTAAAAATAATTATTGATGCCGCCGATGCCGTTCGGCGTTTTGCGCGCGTTGAATGGGTCATTGACGCGCTTGCCACTTTTCAAAAAAACGTACTCGACGTACGCGTTGCGCGGAAATTTCAAGGTCGCTGCCCAAACACTCGGCTCGACTTGTTCGAGCGCGAGCGGCGCGTTTGGAGAACCGCCCCCGTCACCTGCCCAAAAATTAAAATCGCCCGTGAGCGCGGGCGGCGTTTTGCCCTTCCACACGAACGTCACATCCCACAAGACAGAATTGTTCGCATCCATCAGAGGCGTGCCTTGTGCG
>CALMZO010000159.1 GCA_937870825.1 uncultured Chloroflexota bacterium
TTTTTGCACGGAGTTTTCTCATGCCTCATTCCCCCGCGCGTCGCCTCGCGTTTCTCACATTCACATTTTTTATGCTCACCGCGCTGCTTAGCACGCTTACATCGAACATCAGCGCATCCACCTCGCTCCCCCCTCTATTCTCCCCGCCTCACGTCTCTGCGCCGCTTGCGAATTGCGTTCCGAACATTATCGCTCACGACCTCGTGTACATCCGCGCGCCGCGTTTTGGCGACAACGACAATTCGATATGGCAAGACACCGTGCGTCCGCTGTCCCTCGACCCCGGCGCGGATTTGCGATTACTGCATCCCGATTGTACGGAAGAAAAGTTATTTCCACTTGCCGCGCATCAAAGCATCGTGGACGCGACGATTGGCAACGGTTCGGTGACGGACCCGAATGTTTCGTTCGACGGCAAGTGGGTGGTGTTTGCGTACTATCACGACCTCACCGACCAGAACATACAGCGCTGCGCGACGAATGCGCCGGGCGGCTGCTTGTCGTACAAAGGCGCGGACATCTATCGGTTGAATTTAGAAACGCGCGCAGTTGTGCGATTGACGCATCAAGAATTTACGCCGAACACGGGCAACAGCGCGAATTTTGACTGCGCGATTCCGTACACGAATTGTCCCAACATCGGCGCGTTCAATGTCAATCCCGCGTTCGTTGCAACGAATGATGTGGACAAACCCGCGATTGTGTTTGTGAGTTCGCGCAATAATTTTTTGCCGCCGACGGCGTTCAACGGCGCGGAACGCACGCTGCAACTTTTTGTGATGGATTGGGACGGCAAGAATCAACACATCATCGGACACTTGAATCAATCGCAAGCGCTTCATCCCTTTCAATTGCGCGATGGACGTTTGCTGTTCACGAGTTGGGAAAATCAAGGCGCGCGCGATTCGCGCCAATTCAATTTGTGGTTCATCCATCCCGACGGCACAAATTGGAATTCGGGCTCCGGCTTTGGCGAAATCGCGACGGGACATCATTTCACGACGCAGATGCCGAATCAAGATATCGTCACCGTGCGTTATTACAATTTAAACAACAACGGCTTTGGCGACCTCGCGCGTTATCCCCTCGACCCGAGCGGTCCCGATTTTCGCGGGATTGATGAAAACGGGACGTACATGCCGTTCGAGCGCCAAGGGCAAGTGGACTTGACGAATTGGGCGCGCGTTCCGTATTCGATGACGGATGATTTTCCCGCGCCGTGCGCGGTGGGCAATGATATTTACAATGACACCGGCGTTGACTGCGCGGGCGGCAATCAAAATCGCGTCGGCAAAGTGACGCATCCCGCCGCGCTGCCGAACGGCGGAATTGTGTTGGTGTATACCAAAGGTCCTGCGAATCACAATTTCATTTACGTCGGCACGGGGCGCGCGCTGCCGTTTTACGACGGCGGAATTTATCTGATGGCGGCGAACAAAGCGAACGGTTCCGCGCTGCCGACCGATTTGCAAAAAATATTGAACGACCCAATTTACAATGAACAATTCCCGCGCCCCGTCGTCACCTATCAACAATTGTTTGGCGTCGCACAGCCGAACGTTTTGGCGAATCTGCAAAATAACGGCGCGCTGCACAACGCGCTGCCCGCGAACACGCCGCTCGGTCTCGTCGGCTCATCGGCCTTGATTTGGCGCGACACAATCGGGCGACTTGGACCAACGTGGGACCTTGACCGCGACCCGTTCAACACGTCACGCGAAGCGCGTTACGGTTGGGAACATCAAGGCGCGGACGCGGGCATTTATTCCGACGACGATATTTACGCGGTGCGGGTTTTGGCGATGCTGCCGCAGACCGACCGCAGTTATCCGAACGGCGGACGCGCGTTTTACAACGTCGGCAACGAACGTTTGCGAATCCTCGGCGAAATTCCGGCGCGTCACGAAGGTGTCACCGACGGCAACGGCAACACCGACACCTCGTTTCTCGCAAAAATTCCTGCGGATGTCCCCTTCACGTTTCAAACACTCGACCGCAACGGCATGGTGTTGAACATGGCGCAAACGTGGCATCAACTCCGTCCGGGTGAAGTGCGCTACGATTGCGGCGGCTGTCACGCGCACACCAAAGAGCCGCTCGAATTTCACACAACGGTTGCCGGACAAAATGGATTCACGCCCGCCGACCTCGCGCTCAAAACGACCCTGCTCCAAGTCGCGGCGCTGAATGGAAATCCCACCACGCAAACGTTAAACGAAACGCAAACGACGCTCGAATATCTGCGCGACATCAAACCGCTTCTCGAAACCAAATGCGCGGGCTGTCACCTCAACAATTCGTCCGATGGCAAATTGAATTTGCATGACGATGCAAACACAATCGCCAATTTTCCCGGCACGTACTTTCGCCTCGTTCGCGATTATCAGGCACTGTACGGTAACGGCGTCCCCGCCAACAGTCCGCAAAATTATTTTATCTCGGTGCAACTCACGCGTTACCTTCGCGCATTTCAATCGCGTCAATCGCTGTTGATTTGGAAATTGTTCGGCGCGCGTCTGGACGGACGCGCGAACGGTGACCGCGATGATGATTTGGATTACACGCCCGATGCCACACACGCGAATTATTTGACATGGAACGAAAAAATGAAATTCGCGCGCTGGATTGATTTGGGCGCGCCAATTGATTTGACCTCACCCCCTCCCCCCTCTCCTAATAGGAGAGGGGATGGGGGTGAGGTCTGGGGTTGGTTCGAAGATGATTTGCGTCCGACGCTTTGGGCGTCTCCGACAATCGAGCAAGGGAACGCGAATGTAAATCAAATTGGCATCGGCGCGTACGATTTGGAAGCGGGGTTAAAAAATAATTCGTTGAGTGTGAAATTCAACGTCACTATCGCCGGGAACGCACCCGGTTACAATTTCGCGCAAGGAGTCAACATTGCGAACGGCGGCACGGTGAATGTGCCACTCGGCGCGTCGGTGAACCTCGCCGCGTTGAACGCGGTGATGACGGTACAAATTCAAGACAACGCGGGACACACAACCGAAATCGTCCGCGCGTTTTCCGCAAACAGCCCACCCCCCCCCACCGCGACGCCGACGAATACACCGCCCTCCGGTTCAACCGCAACGCCCACCGCGACGGCAACCAACACGCCGCCAAATTGCGACACACCGAATGTTCCTTCCCGCACCGCGCCGCCAAATAGCGGCGTTGTCTCAAAACAACGCGTCTTGCTCAATTGGAGCGACGTGAATTGCGCGACGCGTTATGAAATTATTGTACGACAGGGAAACAGAAAGGGCGCAGAGGTTTTCGCGCGCACGGATGTAATTCTATCAAAGGTGCGTACCACAAAATTGACGCGCGGACTGCGTTATGTGTGGCGCGTGCGCGCGTGCGATGCGAGTACGTGCAGTGCGTGGAGCAGGTGGTGGAAATTTACGATGCAGTAAAAAGAAACGGCGGCGCAAGCCGCCGTTTTTGTTCCAAAAAGCGCCGTTTTTGTGTCATGTGTATCTCTTTTGTACCCTCGAGATGGAAACAGATAGATTCACAAATGCGTTTGGTCTAGTGTAATGTGTTTTGTATCTCTATCCATTCGAGGCAACCATGACCAATTCAGTCCCACCAAATAATCTCGAAAACGCGCGCACGGAATTTCACCCTCTTTCAAAACTCCAAGCGCTCTTGCGTTCGCGTGCGCGTTACGTTGTGCTGCCGTTTCTCGCCGGTGTTTTCTTTGTCGTGTTGTTGACGGTCGGCGCAGTTGGATTGTATGTGTTTTACGCGGCAGGTCTGAGTGCAGACCAACTCGAAAGGGTCAAGCTGCCACAGTCCACAAAAATTTATGACCGCAACGGCGAACTCATCTACGAGGTTCTCGACCCGAACAGCGGCAAACGCACGCTCGTCGAACCCGGACAAATTCCACCGGTGTTAAAGCAAGCAACCATTGCCACCGAAGACCAAAGTTTTTACAAAAACCTCGGTGTTGACCCGGTGGGTGTTGCGCGTGCCATTTATCATCTCGCGCGGTACGGACGGGTCGTGAGCGGCGGCAGTACCATCGCGCAGCAACTTGTAAAAAATATGCTGCTCACGCCTGAAGTGACGATTGAGCGAAAATTGCGCGAAGCGGTCCTCGCAGTCGAAGTGACGCGCCGATATTCGAAAGATGAAATTCTCACAATGTATTTGAACACCATCTACTATGGCAACTTGTCGTACGGTATCCAAGCCGCCGCGCAAACGTACTTTGACAAAGATGTCGCGCAGTTGGATTTGTCCGAAGCGAGCCTGCTCGCAGGTTTGCCACAAGCGCCCGCGTTGTACGACCCGTGTGAAAATCCGACATCGGCAATTGCGCGACAGCGCGTGGTGCTGGACTTGATGGTGGGCGAAAAATATATCACGCGCGAACGCGCAGACGCGGCACAGCGTCAAACGACGACGTATCTTGCTTCCGAAATTTTTCAGCAGCGGTGCGCGGCGCAAATTACCTTCAAGCATCCGCATTTTGTAAATTACGTTCGCGCTCAATTGGAACGCCAGTACGGTCCCGAAGTGGTGTACAAAGGCGGTTTGCACGTGACGACCAGCATTGACTCGCATCTGCAAACGATTGTGGAGGAAGAAGCGCGCAAGCAGATTGATTCGCTGCAAGGAAAAAATGTGACGAACGCGGCAGTCGTGGTCTTGAATCCGCGCACGGGTGAGATTTTGGCGATGCTCGGTTCGGTGGATTACAAGAACAAAAAAATCTCAGGGCAAGTGAATATCGCCGACGCGCTGCGCCAGCCCGGTTCTTCTATCAAACCAATCAATTATGTGACTGCCTTCAAACACGGTTGGACGCCCGCCACGCCGATTTATGACCTGAAAACCGAATTCCCGGACGGGAATGGCAGACCTCCGTACGTGCCGCTAAATTATGACCGCAAGGAACATGGTCTGGTTTCGGCGCGCACCGCGCTTGCGAATTCGTTCAACATTCCCGCTGTCAAGGCGTTGTATGTGACCAGCACCAAAGACGAAAACAATTTTCCGCAGCCGCTCGCGATGCTTGACACCGCGCGCACGCTTGGGATTACCACGTTGACGGATGAAACCGGCAAACCGCGCCGCACGTACGGACTCGCACTCACGCTCGGCGGCGGCGAGGTAAAACTTGTCGAACTGACAGGTGCGTATGCGGCGTTTGCGAATCAAGGCACTGTTGTCCCGCCGACGCCGTACAGCAAAATCACGGATGGCAGTGGACAGGTCCTTTATGATGTCGCGCGCGATTCAAAACAAGCCGCGCGCTGCGCGGGGTTTGAACCAAACGCGCCGAATGAAGTACCGGATGCAAACGGCTTTTGTCCAAACAGCGCGCCGTACGCGTACCTCATCACGCATATCTTGAGCGACAACGATGCGCGCAAACTCGCGTTCGGCGCAAACAGTCCGCTCCAGCTTGCGCGACCTGCCGCGGTGAAAACCGGAACGACCGATGATTTCCGCGACAATTGGACGATTGGTTACACACCCGACCTGGTTGTCGGCGTGTGGGTTGGCAATGCGGACAACGCGCCGATGGAAAATGTTTCGGGCGTCACGGGCGCCGCGCCGCTTTGGCGCAACATCATGGAACGCGCGGGCGCGAATGTTCCGCCGCGCGAATTTCCAATGCCGCGCGGGGTTACGCGTATCGAGATTTGTATTGATTCGGGATTGTTGGTGACGGAATTGTGTCCGCAGGAGCGTCGGCGCGTCGAGTTGTTTGTCGAGGGGCATCCGCCATTGCAAAGCGACACGGTGTGGCAAATTTTGCGTTGCGGCAGCCAAAATCTCTACGTGCGCATTCCACCGAACGATGTGGACGACCTCATTCCGTATCCCGCAATTCGCAAGTGGGCACGCGCAAACGGGTGGAATATTCCGCCGCATGAAAAGAAATGCGGCGGCGGAGAGCCGGTGTCTCTTTCAAACTCCGCTCCACAAGAGCCCGCTCCGCGTGTCAAGGTGAACAAGAACAACAAGAAAAAACAAGACTCGAACATCAAGCCGAACAACAAAAAACAAGACTCGAACAACAAACCGAACAAGAGAAACAGCAAAAAGAAAAAGCGGTGATGGTTCCGTTTACGGCTCAAACATCACATTTGCCGTTCCGCCCAAAATCACGCGGTCGTCGTTGAAATCTACCACGCGCAAATCGTACCGCACCGCAATTCGTTCGCGCAAACGTCCTTGCCACACAACCGAATCGAAACGCTCGCGAAACGAAAATTGGTCAAGGTTCGCAAATTCCGCGCCGCCCGTTTTTGCGCCGACGTATCCGACTGTTGTGCCGGGTATCGTGGAATTTTTGTTGACGGTGTACGTGACGGGAATGAGAAAACTCGCCGCCGGATTCGGCGCGGGCTGTGCAGGCGCGGGGTTCGGTTCTTGTACGACGATGCGAATCGTGCCCGCGAGCGTCATGTTGTTTTCGTCGTACGTAACCACGCGCAAATTCAAATCCACTAACGAAAAGAGAACGAGCGCACCCGACCACTTGACCGAATCGGCAGTTGCCTTTAACGCCTGCAAGCCGTTGATGCTCATGATGGCGCGTCCGTCCGGTGCCTTGCCCTGATAAGCAATCGTCGTTCCCGCGAGCGTTTCCCCCGCGCGCACATTCAACGTTACCGCGCCGTCGTACGAAATTTGTCGCGAAGGGGTCGGCGCGGCGCCGCCGATGATGGGGAGGTTGCTGCACGAAACGAGAAATGAGAATAGCGGAAAGAGAGAAACAAGAAGCGAGAAGCGAGAAACGAGAAATGGGAAATGCGAACTCTTCATAGTGACGAAACCTTTTTGACGCAGACACAACGCCCGCAGGGACGTTTCGTGTTTTCGTTGCCGCGAACTCTATTCGCGCCCAAAGTGTACGGCGAAAAAAATCCACTGTCAAAATTCTTGACGTTTGACGCATCACGTTTGACCTTTATAATCCTCTCCCGTGTCTCGTGTCTATTTGTCTGTCGCGGTCTTTGTTTCAGGATTCGCGTCGCTCGGCGTTGAACTCGCCGCGTCGCGATTGCTCGCGCCGTTTTTTGGCACATCGCTTTTGATTTGGGCGAACCTCATCGGCGTTATTCTGTTGTACTTGAGTGTGGGCTATTGGCTCGGCGGAAAATGGGCGGACCGCGACCCGCGCGTGCGAACGATGTTTTTCATCATCGCCGTTGCCGGGTTCACCATCGCCGTTTTGCCGTTCATTGCCGCGCCGTTATTGTCATTGGCGATTCCCGCGCTGGCACAATTTAACGCCGAACTCGGACTCGTTTCGTTCCTCGGCGTCCTCGTCCTGTTTGCCATTCCCGTAACACTGTTGGGTTGTGTCCCGCCGTTCGCGCTGCGGCTCGCGACGCGCGAACTGTCGCGTGTTGGCGCGACGGGGGGGGGGCTTTACGCGCTCTCGACAATTGGCTCGATTCTTGGCGTGTATCTGACCGTCTTTGTTTTGATTCCCACTATCGGCACGCGCTTGACCTTTATCAGCTTTGCATTCATATTACTCGGCGTCGCGTTCGTCGGGCTCGTCACAACCCGCGCGCGCATTCTCTCGCTTCTCGCCTTTTCGTTTCTCGCGCTCACCACATTTCTGGTGTTCCTTCAACCCCCGCACATCAAACAAGTCCCCAACGTGATTTTCGAAACCGAATCGCCGTACAATTTTATTCAGGTCCTGCAAGAAGGCGATTTGCGTTTGCTCACGGTGAACGAAGGGCAAGCGTATCAATCGGTGTATGTTCCGCATACCATTCGGCTCGGCGGCTATTGGGACTTGTTTTTGATTACCCCGTATCTCACCAGTAAAGAACCGCCGCGTTCGCTTCTCGTCGTCGGACTTGCGGCGGGAACGGTGACAAAACAATTCGCCCAAGTGTATCCCGCAATTCAGATGGACGGCATCGAGATTGACCCTGAGATTGTTCGCGTCGGACGCGAACTTTTTGATATGCGCGAAAAAAATCTCGATGTCATCGTGGACGACGGACGCGCCGCGCTGCGAAAAAATAACTCGCGGTATGATGTCATTATCGTGGACGCGTACCGCCAGCCGTACGTGCCGTTTCATCTCGCCACCGTCGAGTATTATCAAGAACTCGCGCAGCATCTCACCGAACGCGGCGTGATTGCAATCAACGCCGCGCGCACGCCAAACGATGCGCGGCTGGTGAACGCGATTGCCGCGACAATGAACCAAGTTTTTCCGACAGTGTTTTTGTTGGACTATCCGCGCGATGCCAATACAATTGTGCTCGCGTCGCCGCAAAACATTTCGCTTGCCGAATTCCGCGCGCGGCTTGCGATGTTGGACGATTTTGAATTGCAAGAAATTGCCAAGATTGCGCTGCCGAACGTACGCAAGTTTGACGGCGACGGTCTCGTGTTCACCGACGACAAAGCAGCCGTAGAGAATTTGATACATTCCATCATTTTTGATGCCACAATTCGATAAGGGGTTTCACCAATGAGGTCACTTTCACCGCGTCTCGCAAGTGTGCTGCAATGGGTCATCACAATTCTGATGCCATATGTTTTGACGATTGGCTCGCTCTATGTTTTTATGACGCCGCAATTTATCCGGTGGCAGTACGCGCAGCCCAATTTTCCGCCCGCGCAATTGTTCACGCCCGAAGCGCGCGCCTACAACGCGATTCAAACGGTGCGCTACACGCGCGGTGAAATTTCCGAACAAGCATTGCGCGAGCTCGGCGTATACAACGACCGCGAAATCAAACATTTGATTGATGTGTACAACGTCTCCGCGCCGCTGTTCACGCTGCATCTTTTGGCGTTGGGTGTCGTGGGCGTTGCGCTGTACGTTCTCGTGCGCGGGCGCGGCACCGCGCAATATGCCGCGCGCGGACTTTTTTACGGCGGCATCTGGACATTTATTTTCATCGGCGCGATTGGACTCTTTTCGCTGCTGGCATTCGACCAGTTCTTTATCGCATTCCATCGCGTTTTTTTTGCAGGCGATACGTGGCTGTTCAATTACACCGATTCGTTGATTCAATTCTACCCCGTCGAATTTTGGATGACCGCCGCGTACGGCATCGCGCTCTTTGTGCTGCTCGGCGCGATTCTCATGACCGCGCTTGGCGGATGGTTGATGCGGCGCGCGGCTTGACAACGCGCGTTGAGGAATAGTACAGTCGGAATAGTTTTTTTGGACGTTGGGAGGCACTATGGCACGTTCGCCGTTTCCGGGCATGGATCCATATTTAGAAGACCCGACGATATTTCCCGATTTACACGAGACATTGATTGGCATCATTCGTGAACAGTTGGCGCCGCGTCTTGCGCCGAAATACATTGCCGAACTGACAACGGAACTCGTCATCGAAGAGGTGGGGACTGACGACCAATCGTTGCTCGCGATTCCCGATGTGACGGTCACGCAAGCCAAAGAAGCGGCAGTCGCATACGCCGTTATGCCCGTCGAACCTGTGCGCGTGCGCGTGCCAATGACGATTCCAATGCGCGTGGTCAGCGCATACATTCGCTTGCGTGAAAATGAAAAACTCGTTGCCGTTATCGAAATTGTTTCGCCTGTGAACAAACGCGCGGGCAGAGGGCGCGAGAAATATCTCAAAAAACGCGCGACCTTTTTAGACAGCCGCATCCACTTTATTGAAATTGATTTGCTCCGAAAATTCGCGCGGATGCCGTTCGATGGAAAACTGCCGCGCTGCGACTATCTCGCGGTCGTGTGCGATGGTTATCAGCGCCCCAATTGCGACGCGTATCCCATCACCTTGCGCCAGCGTTTGCCCGTTCTCCCAATTCCGCTTCTCAAACCCGACCCTTCTGTCCCGCTCGACCTCCAGGACGCGCTCAACACCGCGTACGAACGCGCGCGGTACGATTTGCGAATTGATTATTTCAAGCCGCCAAATCCGCCGTTGATGTCAGAAGATGATGAATGGGCGGCGACGTTGCTCAAGCATTCAGCGGTTCAGTGATGAGCAGCGAATGGGAATTTCAAATTACAAAAAAACTCTCCGAACACATCGGAGAGTTTTCTTATTCCTGCTGTTGACATTCCACTGTTGGCGATTTTCCTCTGTGTTCGCGTGATTCCCTTGCGCGCATCTTTTCTATCGCAAATTTCTTATCCAATTGCTTTCTTGAATACTCATCGTAATAGTGCCGGAACGTGAGAACGGGATGAAACAGCATCATGCGCGGACCGGCATAACGCATCACGCGGCGCACGCGTTCGCGCATGTCGGGTCTGTAACAATGAATCGGACATTTCGCGCACGTCGGCTTGTCATCCTGAAACGGACATTTGTCAATCCGCTGCATCGCGTACTCGGACAGCCCCGCGCATTCCGCGCACAACTCTGCCGCGTCGTGATTCCCGCGACAGTAAATTTGAATCATTGTTTGAATCGTGTGTCGTTCGCGATTCAAGCGCGCTTCCCTGCTGCTCATATTAGTCACGGCGACTGCAAAGTCCCTTGACAAGGAGGTGTCATTTCGAACGGAGTGAGAAATCTCGGCTGCCGCGCATAGTGAGATTTCTCGCATTCGCTCGAAATGACAGTTAACGCGACTTTGCAGTTGCCCCACATATTCGTTTGAGAGGATTGACACGATGAACAGGAATTTCAAAGTGAATTGCTTTCTCCATCATGGAAATCCTGTCCAACCCGCTATGGCAGCACCGTCTCTGTCGGTTCGGGCGTTGCCGTTGCGGGCAAACAAGTTTTGCCCTTGAGAAATTCTTCCAGCCCAATCGCCAAACCGCGCGCCATTTCATCTTGGCGATTCACGAGAAAATCGCGGTCCCAGCCGAGAAAACCAAGTTCGATGATTGCCGCCGGCGTCGTCGAATCAATTTTGCGAAACGCGTGATATTCCGTCATGTTTCGCGTAATCGTGTTGGCATTGAACGGTTTGTCATATTTCACCGCGACTTGGTCAAAGTGGCGTGTCAAACAGGTAACCAAACGGTTGTCTTCACTTTCGTTATCGCTCGGCTGCGCGTGCGCGATTTTGTACCCCGTCGCGTAGGAATAATCGGAGCCGGTCAAACACGAATCCGCATGAATGGACAAAAACACGCGCGGCTTGAAACGCGGTTCGCTTTCGTACAACGGGTCAAACTCTTGCAGCAATATGGTGCGGTAGCCGCGTCGTTCCATCATCGCCAGCGTTTTGTCCGCAACACTTTTGGTAATCTCTACCTCGCGCAAACCGTCGGGACACACCGCGCCGCTGTCACGCACCACAGGCACGCCGTCTGTCGCTTCGGGCGCCCAGTGTCCCGCGACAATCGCGATTTCGGGAATCGAGGGCGTCGGCGTCAAGGTCGGCGCGGCGGTTGGCAAAATTTGCGGCAGCGGAATAATGGGAAAGAAAGGCGCGCTCGTCGGTACGAGTGTGGCGTTCGGTTCCGGAGTGATGTCAGAGGGGACAACGGGCGGCGCGGGCTGCAAGTTCAACAAAATGTACCCGCCAACTCCCACGAACGCCATCAACGCCACATACTTGAACCAACCGAACGAATTCTTCCGCGCGGCGCGTCGCCGGCGTGCAGGACGCGGCGCATCGGTCACATCCTCGGCGGGAATGGTACGACGTCGCGACGTGCGGCGCGGTACGGAAGGCGTACCTGCGCCGACGGCTTGACGCTTGCGCGGTTTGTTTTCACCGCCGCTGCTTTTTCGTCTGCGGCGCGGCAGTGGTTTGAATTCGGAAGAATCTTCGGACATGAGGCAAGAGCGGCTCGCCGCTCGCGAATCCTTTATCGCATTTGCATATGCGAGTTAGCGCAGCGCGCGCGCATCGCCGACGCGTTTCGTGATGCGTTTCGCGTCGAGGTATTCGAGAAACGCAATCGCGTACTTGCGGCTCGTGTCGAAATGGTCACGCACTTGCGCGGCGGTGATTTCGCGTTGGTCATGGAGAATCTCCAGCACCCACGCTTCCATCGTTTGCACCGCGCTTGGGGTGAACATCACATTCGGCGCGACGCGTACGAGCGCGCCTTGTTCAATCAACGCGTTCAACGTTTCTGCGCCGAGCGTTTCTTCCGCGTCTGCCACCGACGGCGGATTGTACGGCGCGCGCGCGAATTGTTCCAATACCGCGTTCACCTTTTGCTGCGTCGTCGCGTCGAATGTGACGCGGTGCGTCACAAGCGCGACGTGTTTTTCTGTGACGCGCAGCACGTTTTCGCGCGCAGTGTATTCCATCAACAAATCCAGGACGCGCGGCGAGAGATTCAATTGCTGTTTCAATTCTTGACGCGGCATGCCTGCGCGCAGCGGAAAGAGTGCATGATAGGTTTCGAGCAGCCGCGTGATGCGTTCCTGCCAACGCGCGTACGTGCCGCGCGAAATATAGCACAGCGCGTTGGCGTCGCCCAACGCGATAATTTCACCGGCGCGTTGCAATTCCGCCAACGCGCTGTGCGTCGCTTCCGCGTTCAGCCCCGCCCCCTGCGCGATGTCGCTCGCATCGCACGCGGGACGCATTTCGATAACGTGGCGGACGAGGTCTGCCGGTGTGCCTTGCAGCGCGCGTTCGAGTTGCTCAATCACTTCGCGCCGATGGCGTCGGTGGCGCGTGTGCGGATGCGGCTCGACGATTACACCCCCCCCCACGGTCACACTCGGCGACGCGTAACGCAAAATAAAACGGTCTCCGGTTGCCGCAATCAGCGGCGCGTTCAAAATCAATTGCGCCCAGCCCGCTTGCCCCGCCGCGAGCGAATCGTGTTCGAGCAAGCGCACGCGCGCGGTCACTTGCGCGGCATACAGAAACAGTTCCAGTTGTTGACTGTGCGCCAACGGTTTCGGCGCGGACTTGAGCCATTCCACGCGCGCGTCGAGCATCGTCGTCGGCGTGTACGAGTCTGGCAGAACAATCACATCGCCGCGCGTAATTTCATCCGTCGCGATGTTTGCCAAATTCATTGCCACGCGTCCGCCTGCAAGCGCGGTCTCGATTTTTTGTTTGTGCGCTTGCAAGCCGCGCACGCGTGAACGCAAGCCGCGCGGCATAATCACGACATCATCGCCGACGCGAAACCGTCCATCGCTCAAGGTCCCCGTCACAACCGTGCCAAACCCGCTCATCGTGAACACGCGGTCCACCGGCAGGCGCGGGCGATTGCGGTCGGTTTTTTCGGGGACGCGCGCGAGTACGTTTTCGAGTTCCGTTTGCAATTCGGTGAGACCGCGTTTTGTTTTGGCAGAGACGGGAATAATTTTTGCGTCGCGCAGAACGGTGTTTTGAATTTCCGCGTAAACTTCTTGCTGCACCAAATCGAGCCAGCCGTCTTCGAGCGGCAGGTCCGTTTTGGTGAGCGCAATGACGCCGCCTCGAATGTTTAGCAAGTCGAGAATTGCCAAATGTTCGCGCGTTTGCGGCATGATGCCTTCGTCCGCCGCAATCACAAACAGCACCACATCCATTCCGCCGGCGCCCGCGAGCATATTTTTGATAAATGCTTCGTGTCCGGGAACGTCCACGAGCGAAATGGTTTCGCCGCGCGGCAGCGTGAGCCACGCGAAACCGAGGTCAATCGTCATTTCGCGTGCTTGTTCCTCTTTCAAGCGGTCGGGATGAATGCCCGTCAACGCGTGAACGAGGGATGATTTGCCGTGGTCAACGTGACCTGCTGTTCCGACGAGACGCATACGAAAAATGCCCAACGACGAATGCACAATGCACAATCACGCGCACGCGCATCAACCATTAGGCATTCCATCAAAATTTGTAGAGACCGAAATTGATTTATTGATTCTCATCCATCGGGCGCGGCGGCGCGGGTTTTTTGACTTTGGCGCCCGCGCGTTCATTTTCCACGCGCGTAATGATGTCGCTGGCGAATTGTTCATAGCGTGCGTTCTGGTTGCGTCCGTACTCGATTTGCATTCGCATGACATCGGCAAGCACATTCATAAAACGCAAACGGTCGGTGTCCATGCGCTCGCGCAATTCGCGAAATTCTTCCATCACCTGCGGACGCCATTCATCGAGCGGGTCAAAGCGCTGCCCGATCGCGTTGATTTTTTTCGACCAATCGTCCCGCATAAATTCCCATTCTTTTTGCGATTGGTCTTCGCGTTTGAGCAAATCTTGTTTCAGCGTGTCCAATTCTTTGCGCGTAAAATCTTCATTCAATTTTTGACGCTGTACCAAACGCGGTTCGATTTGTTTCAATTGCGTTTCGAGTTCGCGCAAAAGCGCGAGATAGCCGCGCGTTTCTTTGGGCAAATCCAACAGCGGACGCAATTGCGCGACCCAGTCGTCCATTTCGCGCCGCTGCACCTTCATCTGTTCGTTCCATTCGGTCACTTGCCGCTGCCGCGCCTGGTCCGAGCGCCGCATCGCTTCCAACGCGTCGGCGCGGTCCGCGCGCAAGCGGTCTGCCAATTGCTGCACTTCCGAAATCAACGCGCCCGTGCGCCGCACCCATTCTTCGGCAACTTGAATACGCGCGTTCATACTTTCCAGACGCTTGTTGAGTTCCTCCAGCCCGCGAAGGAAGGCGACTTGTCCGCCCTCGATGCGTTTCAAGGCGTCATGGTCGCTCTGAATAAAACGCTGTCCCTGCGAAACTTCGGCAATTTTCGTACTGAGCGCTTCAACTGCCTTGTCAAGACGGTCACGGTCCAACGTGCGAACTTGGAGATATTCGCCTTCGCGCTGCTGGGCGCGGCGCTCTGCCTGCTCGAACATGACATTCACTTCGGTCTTGAGCTGCGCGAGCGCGCTCTCTACTTGAGAATAACGCAGCGATTGTCCCTGCACGCGCGCGAGGCGTTCCTCCAAATCTTGCAGTCCTTTGGAGAAACCATTGATTTGCGACAAGTAGTTTTCCAGCTTGCCGTTCAAATCGGTCAACGTCGCCTTGTCGCGGCGATGTTCTTCGTCGAGCCAGTTTAGACGTTGAATCGTTTGGTCAGAAATCATGCTGCCTCCACGAAAATGGTCAACGCATTTCAAAAACGGCAATGAAATAACCAACCGGTGGGATTGCGACATTGCCCGGCGATGCCGCCCGTTCGGGAAAATCATTTTTGAAATACGTCGGTGATTATACCGTCAAAGCGTGAAACGTAAAACGTGAAACGTCAAACGAGATTTTGCATTGTCAAAATTACTCAATCTCGCAATCACCCATGTTATAATCGCGCTCATGCCGTCACGCGAAGAAATCATCGTCGAACACGTGAAAGCATTCTTGCCCGCGAAACAGCACGTCGTCGAAATCGGGGCAGGCAACGGTCTGGTGGCGCAAATGCTGCACGACGCAACGGGCGCTGAATTTACGCTGCTTGATGTTGTGGATTACAACCGCAGCAAATTGCCAATGCGTGTGTATGATGGGAAAAATGTACCGTTCGAGGATGACGCGTTCGACCTGGCGCTGCTAATTTTTGTCTTGCATCACAATCCTGACCCGCGCCCGTTGATGCGAGAGGCGCTGCGCATCGCGCGTCGCGGCGTTCTCGTCGTCGAAAACGATACGCGCGGTTTTTTTAAAAAGCCGTTCACGCGTTTGGTTGACTCGCTCGAATTTGTCCGGCGCGGCGTGCCGCCAAATTATTTTGTGAAATCGACCGACGAATGGCTGGAATTTTTCCGCGTGCTGCCCGCGCGGGCAACAGAGTTGCATCGTTTTGAGATTGGCTGGTACTGGAAAAATGTGATTCTGAAAATAGAAAAACCCAAGTCATAAAGAATCAAAAAAATTTCTGCAGAAATTTTTTTGATTCTTTTTATCCCCACACCTCACTCAGCGCTTGCAAACTCACATCGTAACGATATTGAATATCGAAATGCCCGTCGTCAAATTCTTCGTGGCGGTACGGAATCCCGGCACGACGGAGTCGTGCAACGAACGTTCGCGCGCCAAACTGCAGATTGAACTCATCGCGCAAACCGCAATCGAGAAACAACAACTGCATCGAACGTAACGCGTTCTGGTACTGCGGAATCAACTCTATCGGGTCCCACGCGCGCCAACGCGCCCACACCTCATCGTTCCATTCGCCCGTTTCTATATCGAACGGCAAATCGAAACCCCAACGCGATTGTATATTCGGCGAATAACATGCCGCGTAACCAATCGTCGAAAGAATCGCGTGAAAGTCGCCTTTTTTCGGATGCGTGTCGCGGAACGTTTCAAGAAATTTTTCCATGCCGCCAAAATTTTTAATCGAACGCAGTGTCGGTGGAAAATCTTGGCGGTAGCACAAATCAAAGTGCATATCGCCGCTGTGACACGCGACCGCACCAAACGTTTCCGGATGTCTCATGCCGAGCATCAACGCGCCGTAACCGCCTGAACTTTTTCCCGCGACGCCGCGTCGTTCGCGTTCGGGCATTGTTCTGTAATGCGCGTCCACGTACGGAATCAATTCCTCAATCAAATAATCTTCGTAACGTCCTGTGCCATCGGAATTGATGTACTGACTGCCGCCGTATTTGGTAAAGCAATCGGGCAGTACAACGAGCATCGGTTGAATGACGCGCGTCGCAATCAATCTATCCAAACGCTGCTGAATGTTTTCATCCCACGCGGATTCATTCAACATCATCGTCCCGCGTCCCGTAAAACCTGCCAGCAAATACGCGGAAGGGTAACGTTTGTTTTCATCGTACCCATCGGGCAAATAAATTCCGACGCGACGCGCGTGTGGGTCACGCAAAAAATTATTTTTGAGAATTTCGCTTTCGTGCAAAAAAATTTCGACGCGGCTGGACATACCTCACCCCCGGCCCCTCTCCTTATCAAGGAGAGGGGAGTGAATCCTCACCCTAGCCCTCGCCTTAAAGAGAAGAGGGGAGTGAATCCTCACCCTAGCCCTCGCCTTAAAGAGAAGAGGGGAGTGAATCCTCACCCTAGCCCTCGCCTCAAAGAGAAGAGGGGAGAAATCCTCACCCTAGCCCTCTCCTTATCTAGGCGAGGGGAGAATGGAAAATAAAAACGGCTGTCGTATTGACAGCCGTAGTGTAATCGAATCGCTCTCATTCATCAACGCACCATCGCGCGCAAGCGCAACCCCAACCAGATGAAAAATGCAGGATTCACAATGAGACCCGTTACGCCCGCGACGACCAACACAATCGGATTGGACGGCGTGAGAATAATCAAGCGCGCGAGATAAATTGCAATGTTCAGCGCACCAGCCAGATAACCCAACTGCGCGAGGCGTGAGGGAAATGTTTTGCCTTGCGACATGAGCCACGCGAACAACACGAGTCCGATGCCAGCGAAACCGAAGGTCGCCAAACCGCGCGGGTCAGCCATGTTGGGATAATTGTTTGGCCCTAAAACATCTGATACCGGCGGATGCAATTGATTTGCCAAATCGTACGCGCCGTGCGTTGCGCCGCCGATTGCGCCAAACAAACTGATGACCAGTGCGAGAATCGCGAAACTTGAATCAGTCTCGCGCACGTGTTGATACAACGCGACCATCACCGTTGCGCTCAATACGCCGCCGAGCAAGAGCAAAAGCGACGCGAGCGTCAAGCCCAAATCGGGCGCGAGTTGGAACAAATGGAGAAAAACAAATGCGATGGAATAGAGCGGTCCGCCGATGCCTGCAAGAATCGCCAGTGTGCCTGCAAAAGAATCATAACGTTTGGTCTGCATGTTGCCTCCGTTTTGAATCATTGAGGCAACTGTATCATTTTCCTCTGGCGTGTGCCAGACCAAAGACTGTTCACTTTTTGTTCATTTGTGCCACGATGATTTGGCGGGGGGTTATGCGAATGCTGGGGGTTTGCTGATTAAAAGCGCGTAACGGACATAGCACGATTCGTCAACCTGCTTGGCGTTTTGAATAGAAAAGAGAGTAAAGTCAAGCCCGCGCCCATTTGCAATGACCCGTGACCAGAGATGCGCGGGGTCATAGGTGCGCCCGAAAGGATGACTCCATCCCTTTATGAATCCTACCACGGCATCTGTCTCAAAAACATCTGGATTCTCTCTGGCTTTGAGGGGGTTGGTGTGGATTCCATAGGTATCACTCAAATAGAGCGGCACAATGACCACTCTGCCGCCCGGAGCCAAGACGCGTACACACTCACGGATATACCCGATATCCGAATCCCCTTCAAAATGTTCAAAAGAACAGTGGAGTGCCATCTTGGTAATCGCGCCCTCGTCAAAGGGGAGTTCTGAGGCATTGCCGCCGATGCGGTCATCATGAAGCCCCGGCGGATAGATCAAATCTTGGGCAAACGTTTTGCACCC
>CALMZO010000160.1 GCA_937870825.1 uncultured Chloroflexota bacterium
CGTAAGGCGAACCGCGAATCGCAACGAAACGGCGATTTAACGATTGACACAAGGGCGCGGCGAGTTTGGGTGGATGAGCAAGAGATACGGTTGACCAAGTTGGAGTATGATGTTTTGCACTATTTAGTACAGCGAGCAGGACAAGTGGTGTCCTATCAAGAACTGTGGCGCGAGGTTTGGAGGCACATGACGCACTTGGGTGTCGGAGAACAACAAACTGTGCGGCAATGTATAAAGAGGTTGAGGAATAAGTTGGGAATGACTTGGAACGTTCCACAATTCTTGTTTTGTGTGCGGGATGTTGGGTTTCGGTTGGAACGTGTCCAAGTTAGAATTGAAGAGTGAGAGGATAAGCGGCAGGGAAGTTCCTGCCGTTTTTCGTTGTGCATGGAGGAAAACTTGCACCAAAGTTGTACCGCGATTTTAATGTTCAAGTGTTGAAATTGTGTTACAACCCCTACGCAAACTAGGAGGATGAATGAAAGCGATTTGGAAACTAAGTGAAGGTGCAACCATTTTACTCATCGCGCTTGTACTGGTCGGATTGGGAACACTGGCTTGGTTAACTCTCCAGCCACAGCAAGAAAAAACAACACAGACTGCTTTCGCGAATACGCGTCCTACGCGCGCGACGCGCGAAGCGTTAACTCAAACAGCGAGCGCCAAGCAAACGCTCCGCGCACGCCAAACACGCCGCGCGAAAACTGCGGTCATCAATAACGCGCAAGACAGTGTGACCGAAGAACCTATCATTAAAGAGCCCGAGCCGATTGCAACGGCTACTCGCGATCCACGAACTCCGACAATCGGGCCTGCAACACCCGAGCCTACAAGCATAGTACACACAGAGACCACGACGCCGTGGCCTAGTCCAACGACTCTGCCTTCTGTTCCCACAGAAAAACGCCAGGGGCTATGGGTCGAAAACTTGACCTTTGCTGAACCGCGCGTTCTCACAAGTGATGTAGCGAACATTGTCTCCAATGTTACTTTTTCGCCGGACGGGTCGCGTGTCGCCTTAAGCGGTTTCACGGGCAAGACGGTCAAAGACGAAAATACGGGAGATATATTGTTACTGACTCAGATTGTTGTAATTAATCTGAGCTCATCTGAGGTGTTTCCGATTGGAGACGGAATAAATCCCATTTGGTCGCCAGATGCGAAATACATTGCCGCGATGGCGCGCGGGAACGCAACGAGTACTCGCGTGGTGAAGGTACTTGATGTGGAGAAACGAGAAACCAAAGCAGTCATTGATTTGGAGACAGGGATTCCCGCTTCGCAATACGTTTGGCTATCATCTTCGGAATTGGCTCTCTACAGAGAAGGGCAACCTCAGGTTTTTGATGTGGAAACGAATAAGTTGAGACAACTCTTTGATGAGAGTGTGTTGTCCACGATTGAGCGTGAGTTTCCGCTAGTATTCTTTACGGGGGCGCAATCCGAGGGCATCTTTGCAGTGGCTGGGAAAGAAATACTCATTTTTGAGTGGAGCGACAGTGAAGCGCAAGTCATCACTCGTATTCGTGATGGGTTGGACCACGGATCTTGGGCGATGTCGCCCGATGGAGAATGGGTCGCATTTGTCCCGTTGTCAGGAATTCAGATAAGAATAGTTAGTGTCTCTGATCCGCAAAAGTCGATAGACCTGCCAGAGAGTTCTAGAGGAAGACCAGTGGTGCAAGGTTGGTCACCAGATAGTGCTTCTCTTTTTTACGTTGATGCAGAGGGTGTTGAGGTTGTGAATCGAGACGGAACGGGACTGCAAAATATGGCTCAGGTCGAGGCACGCTGGCCCCCAGTGTGGTCTCCGAATGGAGACCGTGTAGTCTGGGTGGGATCGGATTCTCAACTCTACGTGAGTTCGATTGGAATCAAGTAAAAGGAAACTGAATCAAAATGCCAAAACCATTTGTCCTCTTATCCAAGGTCGGTTTGCTCGCTATGCTGTTAAGTAGCGTGCTCTTTGCGCCACCACGTGCTTTTGGGCAGACTTCGCCACAAGGGACAAATCCACAATGTGCTACGCTGCCAGATTCAATTAACGTAAAGGTAATTCAATACTGGGAGGAAGACCCAAACGCGATTGGACCATTTATTCGGAATGTCTCGATGGAAGACTAGACATGGGCAGTTGCGCTCGGTGAATTGGGACCCAAAGTCCCAACTGGTCCATATAAAGATAACAATTGGAACGTGCGTGTCGAGAAGGCACTGTCAATCGCCGCTCGTACATGGGGCGCATATTTTTGTCATAAACATAATATAGCCGATGATTATGGTCAAACCCTTTTGGGTTTGTACGACACGAGTCTTTTTCCCGGTTATGATCAAGAATATCGTCCATGTTACACTGGCGTGTCTCAAACCCTCATCAATAAATTCAAGAAATGGACAAAAGTCACAAAGGGCATGTATCTGACTTGGGATGGGCTGCTCGTCCAATCCCCATTCAATGGCATTCTAGTGGATGCACAACATCGGAGCGATGCTGGGAATCCGACATGTTCATGGAATAGCGGACTTGATACTCGGAACGCGTGCAAAATAGGTGGGAATACTGTATCCAATTATCGGTATTTGATAAGTCTCAACAATGCATACAATGTGAGTGGCACTGGACCGGGTTTTG
>CALMZO010000161.1 GCA_937870825.1 uncultured Chloroflexota bacterium
TTGAATGCGGCGGGCTGGCGCTGGCGCACGCAGCAGGGAACCCTGCGGCGCATTCAAACGCGCGATTTGTGGCGGACGTTGGAGAAAATTGAAAACTATCGCGGCATTCTTTCCAACGAACTGATTGACCGCGCGCTCGTGCACAAAGCAAATCGCGCAAAGCGAAAAGAAAACGGCGCACCGCGTAAATATCCCCCACAACCGTTGACGCGCCTTGTGTATTGCCCGGTCTGTGGCGCGCGTTTCAAAACCGATTGGGCACTCGACCAGCGGCGCAATGAAGACCGCTTTTCGTATGCCCACTTTCGCGGCGATTGCGAAAACGAGGGGGGCGTTGCTTGCCACAAAATTGATGCCAAGATTTGGGAGATTCTGCGCGTGGTGTTTGCGCTCACCGACGAACAGAAACACGAGATTGCGCTGCGCGCGTCGGCACCGCAAGCGCCGTCTCGACGACTGCGAAGTGAACATGAGGAATTGCGCGAGCGATTGAGGCGCTTGGGAATTTTGTTTTACGACGGGCTGAAGTCGGAAAAGGAATACAAAGAGGAACGCGCCGCGCTGCTCGCGCAAATAGAGCAGCTGCCGGAAGAAAAAAAACATGTGCCGCCGCGCGCAGTATCCTATGAGCAGGTGCGACAACTGCTAGACGATGTGCCTGCGGTGTTGTTTGGTTCGGCTGAAACCGAGCCACAAATCGTGAACAATACGATGCACGCAATATTTCGCGGTGTGTACATCCGCAAGGTGTTGCGCCCGTACAGCCCAAGTTATTTGCGAACGGTAAAGTACGGACGTTACCGCGACAAGCCGCGCAAACTGTTCGCACCGCCGCGTGAATGGCAGATAGTGCGTTTGGCTATTCACACGTGGGCGCTACCCCTATTTGAATCGTTTCGGGATGATGCTATACTCGCGGGCGTTGCATTGGAGTAAGCGCCGAGTTTTTCCATGACTAATAAACCCTTCAGTGAATTAAAAGGTATGGTGATGCAAATGGGCGGGATGAATTATGTGTTGGCGCGGGAAGCGCGCGAAGAATATGCGGCGAAATGAGAAAGGAAAATTGACATGCAAGATGTAATTGTGCATCGTTATCGCGTAATTTTTGAGCGAGAGCAAGATAGTAGTTATTCGGTTCATTGCCCCACTCTCAAGGGTTGTCATTCCCAAGGCGAGACGTATGAAGAGGCATTAGAAAATATCCGTGAAGCGATTTTAGGATGGTTAGAAGTCGCTCAGGAGTTTGGCGACCCGATTCCTGAAAGTGATGTGATGCAAGAAACGTTGGTTGAGGTTGCGGCGTGAATCGTTTGCCTGTCATTTCTGGACGCACACTTGTCAAAGTGTTGGAACGAAATGGCTTTGAGTTTCTTCGCCAACGCGGCAGTCACATGCTCATGCGGCGAACGCTTGAACCACATATCACCGTTCCCGTTCCTGACCACAAAGAGTTCAAACCCGGAACACTGCGCGGAATTCTACGTGATATTGGAATGAGTATTGAGGCATTGAACAAAGCTCTCAAAGACTTGTGAACACTATGAACCTGTACGCCATCATCCTTGCGGGCGGTTCGGGCACGCGATTGTGGCCCCGCAGCCGCGCGGAACATCCAAAACAATTTCTTGACCTTGTTTCCGAACGCACGATGCTGCAAGAAACGTATGACCGCATCGCGCCGCTCGTGCCGAATGAAAATGTTTTTGTGATTACGAGCTGGCGCTATGTGGACGATGTACGCGCTCAATTACCCTACATCCCCGCATCCCAAATCATCGGCGAACCGCAAGGACGTGGCACTGCGCCGCCCGCCGCGCTCGCGGCGTTGTTATTGCGCGAACGCGACCCCGACGCGATTACTTTTATTCTGCCCGCCGACCATGTAATTCAGAACGCGCAACTCTTTCGCAGCGCGCTCGTCGCCGCATCGCAGGTGGCGAACGAACACTTGCTCGTTACGCTCGGCATCACGCCGACGTTTCCCGAAACAGGGTACGGCTATATCGAAGCGGGTGAAAAATTGAATGACGCGCACGGGATGAATGTTTTTCGCGTCAAGCGTTTTCTCGAAAAACCAAATTTGGAAACGGCGCAAGATTTTCTCGCGCGCGGCAATTATTTTTGGAACAGCGGAATTTTCATTTGGCGCGGCGACAAAATTCTGCAAGAGTTTTCGCAGCACATGCCAGAGATGTACGCGCAGTTGGAAAACATCGTGCGCGCGGGTTTGGACGCGCGTTCCTTTTCCGACGAATGGCGGAAATTGCAAAACGAAACGATTGATTACGCGATTATGGAAAAGGCGGAACATGTTGCGATGATTCCGCTCGACGCGGGGTGGAACGACGTGGGGAGTTGGGCGGCGTTATTCGATTTGATGAAACGCGACGGCGAAGGCAACGCGTTGTTGGGCGAACACGTTGCGATTGACACGCGCGCTTCGTACATTTACAGCAGCAAGCGTTTGATTGCGACCATCGGTTTGGAAAACATGATTGTCGTGGACACCGACGACGCGCTGCTCATTTGTCCTCAAGACCGCGCGCAAGATGTGAAAAAAATTGTGGACGAATTGAAACGGCGCAAGGCAGAGAAATTTTTGTGAGAGAGAGTGCGGTAGTGCGATAGTAATCCGTTTTCAGTAATCAGTGGTCATTGGTCAGAAAGCAAAAGGGGCAATGCCTGAGCCAATTTGTGGCGTGGCTTGCCCCTTTACGTTTTGCGCGATGCGATGAGTAATCTGACGTTTGACGTTTGACGTTTGACGCTTCACCCTTCGCTATCTCCCATCTGCCATCCCCTATTCCGTCGGAAACCGATTGAGATGCCGTTCCCATCCTTCGCGCACGTGCGCTTCGGGTCCAAACGTGTCGAGGCGCAGTCCTAAAATGCTTGCCGCGCGGCGGAACCAAGTTTGCGCGTCGCGCACATCACGGCGCGCGTCGGCGTGTTCGAGAAGGGACGCGGCGAATTCGCACAACACGGCAGCCGCGCGCGGCGAATCCAAATCGTTGTCCAACGCGTTTTCAAAATGTTCGCGCGCGTACTGAAAATCCATCGCGTTCCCGTCACCGCCCATCGCTTGCGCCGCTTGCGTGAGCTGCGTGCATTGCGCGCGACTCGCATCCAATTCCGCGTGCACAAATTCCCAAGGAAAGCGATAGTGATGTTTGGCAAGAAAAAGACGAATCGCATCGGGCGTGTAGGTTTTCAACAAATCGGAAACCATCACGAGATTGCCGAGCGACTTGGACATTTTTTCGCCTTCATAGCCCACCATCGCCGCGTGCATCCAAATTTTTGCAAAATAATCCTCGCCTGTGAAATTCACCGTCTGCGCGATTTCGCATTCGTGATGCGGGAAAACCAAATCCGCGCCGCCGCCGTGAATATCAATCGTCGGTCCGAACGTTTTGTAATTCATCGCGGAACATTCGATATGCCAGCCGGGGCGTCCGGGACCCCACGGGGAATCCCACGCGGGCTCGCCCGGCGCTTGCGCTTGCCACAACACAAAATCGAGCGGCGCGCGTTTTTTCGGGTCATCGGGAAAATTGCCGCGCTCGTTTGCAATCGCAAGCATTTCCTCGCGCGGAATGTGCGAGAGCTGTCCGAACTTTTCGTACGCGTTCACATGAAAATAAACGCTGCCGCCCGATTCGTACGCGCATCCTTTTTCAATCAACGCCTTGTCAAATTCAATAATTTCGGCAATCGTCTCCGTCGCGCGCGGGTAATGATTCGGCGGACGCACATTCAACGCAATCATGTCGCGCATAAAATGCGCCGTCCAATAATTGCCCAAGTCTTTCCAATTCGTGCCGCGTTTCGGCGCTTCGCGAATCGTGTCGTCGTCAATGTCGGTGACGTTTTGCGCGTAATTCACCGTCGCGCCGCGATATTCTAAAAAGCGAATCAATACGTCGAACGCGCAGTATGTTGCCGCGTGTCCGAGATGGGTGGTGTCGTACGGCGTAATGCCGCACACGTACAAACGAACCGTTTTGTTTTGTGGTTCAAAATGTTCAAGTTCGCGCGATTGGGTGTTGTAGAGTTTCATGGGAAAAATTATAGCATCATATTTGTTCAACTCTATTACAAAAAAATTATAAACGTGGATGCCAAAGAAAGATGATAGAACCGAAGGATGGAATTCATCGGCAAACGATGGAAACAAGCGCGAGAACGAGAGTACGCGTTGGTTTCTTTCGTTCTAGCGTTTGCCGTTGTTTTCTAAACTTCGGAAATTGTTTTCATGTTAAAATTCCCGCGCGATGAATCCCATGCCGCGCATTTGGAATGTTCCGCACAATCGCAATCCGCTGTTTATCGGACGCGCCGATGAACTGGAACAATTGCGTCAAACGTTTGGCGTCGGCGGACTCGCGTCGCAAAAAGAACGCGGGCAAATTTTGGGAGGTCCACTCGGCGTGACTGCCGGACGCGGCGATGTCGTCGCGCTCACACAGACGATTGCGGGACTCGGCGGCATCGGCAAAACGTCGCTCGCCACCGAATACTGTTACAAATATCAAAACGAATACGCTGTCGTGTGGTGGATTCGTTCGCAAGAATCGGCAACGCTCGCGAGTGATTACACCGCGCTCGCGGTGAAACTCGACGCGCGTTTTGGGACCGAGCCGAACCTGCCCGCGCTGATTGATTACGTGCGCGAGTGGCTGCGCGTAAATGAACGCTGGCTCTTGATTTTTGACAATGCGAATGCGCCCGAAGAAATTCGCGCGTACCTGCCGCCCGTCGGCAGTGGACACATTCTCATCACGTCGCGCGAAGCGGTGTGGGACGAAATCGGCAAAACGGTTGCTCTGCCAACTTTGCCGCGTGACGAGTCCATTCGCTTTTTGCTCGGCAACTCGAATGACCCTTCGACGCGCTCAGGGCGCGACGCGGCGAACGCGCTCGCGCACGAACTCGGCGATTTTCCACTCGCGCTCGAACATGCGCGCGCGTACGTAAAACAAACGGGCAATTCTCTCGCGCGTTATCTTGAACTTTACCGCACGCGTCGCACAGAACTTTTGCGCGAAACGAAAACACCGCTCAATTATCATTCCACCATCGCGACGACGTGGGACATTTCGATTCAACAAGCCGCCGCGCAATCCCCCGCGTCCGCTGACCTCCTCAACCTCTGCGCCTTTTTCGCGCCCGACGAGATTCCGTTGGAGGTGATTGTGCGGGCAGACCTTTCGGGTTTTCGAAAACCCGAAAGGTCTCTCACAGACCCGCTCATTCTCGACAACGCCATCGCCGCGCTGCGTCATTATTCGCTGATTGAACGAAAGGAAAATAATTTGTCCGTTCATCGCCTCGTGCAAGCGGTGACGCGCGAAAAATTGGATGAACCCGCGCGCAAGCAGTGGGCGGAAGCGGCGGTGAAAATTGTGAATGATGCGTATCCTGGTGGTGATGTTTCTACTGATTACGACAATTGGACAATTAGCGCGCGTTTGTTGCAACACGGACTCGCGTCAGCGGAACATGCGGAGATTGCGGCAATAGACTCCATTGCTTCGGAGGATAAAGAGCATCGCCTCGCAATGACAATAGCGCCCAAACAAACTGCGCGGCTGTTGAATCAGATGGGCTTGTTTTTGCAAGGACGCGCGCA
This sequence comes from uncultured Chloroflexota bacterium, assembly GCA_937870825.1. Classification (GTDB taxonomy): domain Bacteria; phylum Chloroflexota; class Anaerolineae; order UBA4142; family SHND01; genus SHND01. The sequence goes on from CALMZO010000161.1 coordinate 5,636, forward strand.
ATTTCAAGAGGCAAAGACACTTTACGAACGCGCGCTGGCGATTGGTGAAAAAAACAACGCAAATCAAAATTCAGAATACGCTACCCATCTCAACAATCTCGGCTTGGTGCTGCAAGACCTCGGCGATTTGCAAGGCGCAAAAATATATCTCGAACGCGCGTTGGCGATTGGTGAAAACGCGATTCGACTCAACAATCTCGGCTCAGTGCTGCAAGACCTTGGCGATTTGCAAGGCGCAAAAATATATCTCGAACGCGCGTTGGCGATTTGGGAAAAACAGTTAGGCGCGGAACATCCACTCGTTGCGGTTGGAAACAACAATCTCGGCTGGGTGCTGGCAGCCCTTGGTGATTTGGAAGGTGCGAAAGGGCATTGCGAGCGAGCGTTGGCGATTGACGAAAGGCAGTTCGGTCCTGAACATCCCAACGTGGCGGGCTGTGTCAACAACCTCGGTATGGTGCTGCAAGCCCTTGGCGATTTGCAAGGCGCAAAAATACATCTTGAACGCGCGTTGGCGATTTGGGAAAAGAATTTAGGTGCGGAGCATCCAAACGTTGCGTCAGCAACAAACAATCTCGGCAAGGTGCTGCAAGACCTTGGCAATTGGCAAGGCGCGAAGGTGCATTTTGAGCGTGCGTTGGCGATAGACGAAAAGCAGTTCGGACGCGAGCATCCCAAGGTAGCAAATCGTCTCAACAATCTCGGCTTGGCCTATGAACAAATGGGAGACAAGGAAACCGCGCGCGTGTATCTGGAACGCGCGTTAAAGATTTTTCAAAAATTTTTGGGGGACGAGCATCCGAATACGCGGTTGGTGAAAGGGAATTTGGAGGGGTTGGGGGAATGATGGTGTCAGGTGTAGGGGCGAAGCATTGACATTCACAACCGCGTATCGAGTCGCGCACGCGTCTGTCAATGCTTCGCCCCAACCGCGCGCCCGACGCGGACGTTTCCGCAAATCCTTCGCCCCGACCGCGCGGCAATCACGCGAATCAAACATGAAACAAAAATTTGACCCGCAACGCCATCATCGTCGTTCGATTCGTTTGAAGGGATACGATTACACGCAGCAAGGCGCGTATTTTGTGACGTTGGTAACGCAGGGACGCGAATGTTTGTTTGGCGAAATTGTGAATGGGGAAATGCGGCTAAATGAATTCGGCGCGTTCGTTGCTGCATGTTGGAAAGAATTGCCGCAACACTTTCGGAACGCGGATTTGGATGAATTTGTGATGATGCCAAATCATTTGCAAGGCATCGTGGTTTTGATGTGGGATGCGTATGGGGATGGTAGGGGTAGGGGCGAAGCATTGACAGACACATCCGCGTATCGAGTCACATCCGCGAATGTCAATGCTTCGCCCCAACAATCCGACCCATTCGCGTCACATGAAACATCCGCGAATGCCAATGCTTCGCCCCTACGCGCGTCAACCGCGCCCGAACGTCCGCACGGGACAAAACCGCGTTCGTTGAATGCCATTGTGCAGAATTTCAAATCGGTCACCAGCCGCAAAATCAACCAACGCCGCGATACGCAAGGGACCATCATCTGGCAGCGCGATTATTTTGAGCGCGTTATTCGCAACGAAAACGAATTGAATAAAATTCGCGAATATATCTTGAATAATCCTGCCGCGTGGGAATCGGATAACGAAAATCCGCGTAATACGACGTAGGGGCGAAGCGTTCGCGTATCGAGTTTCATCCGCGTCGTTGGGACGAAGCATTGACAGACGCGTACGCGACTCGATACGCGGTTGTGAATGTCAATGCTTCGCCCCTACAGCCCCTACAACGAACGCACATTTCCCCCCAACACCCCGCGCAAATCGTCGCCCTGATGCACGACGTACGTCAAAATGCCGCTCGCCTGCAATTCGCCGATGACGGGCGCGAAATTTTCGTTCATGCCAAAGGAACTTGCATCCACCAGAATCGCCACCAGATGAAACCCGCGCCGCCGCAAATCGAGCGCGTAATGAATCCATTCTACTTCGGGCGATGAGGTGATGAGTATGAGCGTGATGCTGCGATTCATCGTCGCCGTTTCGCGCGCGATGAGCTGCGCGAACGATTCGCTGCCGTTCGATTCCACCACCGCGAGCATTTCGAGCAAACGCGTCAATTGGCGTTCGCCGCGGTCGGGCTGCGCGTACGCGTGTTCGTGATTCGACGCCGAGAGACCCACTGCGCGTTGTTGGTCCAAAAAATATTTTGCAATCGTCGCCGCGCACGTCACCGAGTATTCTTCGGTGTTCGGTGCGAGCTTGGACACCTGGTCTTTGAGCCACAAATCCTCGAAATCGCGTTCGTACCACGATTGTTCCCACCACGCGCCGAACTGCACCCCGCGTTCCATGTCCAACAAAATCCACACGTCCGCCGTCGGGTCGAGTTCAAATTCTTTGACGATGAGGCGTTCCTGCCGCGCGGTGGATTTCCAATGAATGCGATTGAACGAATCGCCAAACACATAATCGCGCGTGCCCGCGACATTCGTCGTGACGTGATGCGTGCGCTGAAACATCGTCTCGCCGCCGCGCAGACTGCCGATGCTCGGCGCGAACGCATCGAGTTCGACGGTCATCGGATACACAATCACCACTTTTTCCGTATCCGGGAGCGTGCGATGAAACACAAACAAGCCGAACGGGTCGCCGCTCGACGCGCTCAACGGTCCGAGTCGAAAACGTCCGCGCAAACGGCACAGCGTTCGCATGTTCCACGAGTACTTGACGCGCGGCGCGATTCCCGAAAGGACGCGTCCGACCAAATGCCCGGGCATGTTGCCGCCGTCACTCACTTCAATCCACAATTTCGGAATGCGTCCCGTACTCGTCGCGTTGAATTTTTCTTCGAGGAGGGTGCCCACCTGCGCGCGCGGCGTCAACATTTCGCGTTCGAGTTGAAACGATTGAATCGAATACAACGCCCACAAAAACGCGGCGGCGACAATCAAGATGATGAGATAGGCGAGGCGATAAAAAATTTCGCGGTCCGTCGCGACGGCAAGATTCGCGAGGATTGCCCAAATGATGATGAGCAGCCAAACGCGGCGAAGGTTGAGGATGAAACCCGAGCGAGAGTAGAGCGCGCGAGCGCGGGTGAGAACGGATTGCAGAAATTTCATGTAATGATGACAAGGTGACAAGGTGACACGTCACCTTGTCACCTTGTCATCCGTTCCATTAGCGTACCCGCGCTCCGGGGACAGGAACCGAATTTACGATTTCATTCACAATCCCGCGCGCATCTATTTTTTTCAAACGCGCGGCGGGGGAAAGGATGAGGCGATGGGCGAGCGTGGCGTCCGTCAATTCCTTGACATCATCGGGCGAAACAAAATCGCGTCCGCGAATCGCCGCTTTTGCCTGCGTGGTTTTGACGAGCGCGAGCGAACCGCGCGGCGACGCGCCGAGATAGACATCGGGATGCCGCCGCGTCGCTTCGACAATCGCGACAATGTATTCTTTGATGAGGCGGTCCACATACACTTCGCGAATCGCTTGCTGCGCTTGAATCAATTCTTGCGCGCCGATGACCTGACGCAATTGTTCAATCGGATGCACGCGCTGCTGCGATTCAAGCATTTGGACTTCTTCTTGCGCGTTTGGATAGCCCAGATGAATCCGCATCATGAAACGGTCCAGCTGCGCTTCGGGCAACGGAAATGTGCCTTCGTACTCGATTGGGTTTTGGGTGGCGAGAACAAGAAACGGCACGGGCATCGCGTACGTCACGCCGTCCACCGTAATCTGTCGTTCTTCCATCGCTTCCAAAAGCGCGCTTTGCGTTTTCGGCGTGGCGCGATTGATTTCGTCGGTCAACACCACCTGGGCAATAATCGGACCCGGGCGAAATTCAAACTCGCGCGTTTGCTGGTTGAAAATGCTCGTGCCGGTGACATCGGTGGGCAGCATGTCCGGTGTGAATTGGATGCGGCGAAACGTGCAGCCGAGCGATTTTGCAAACGCGCGCGCGAGCATCGTTTTGCCCACGCCCGGTACGTCTTCAATCAAAACATGTCCTTGACACAATAACGCAATCAGCGCGAGTTCTACTTCGCGGTGTTTGCCGATGATGACGCGTTCGACGTTGGAAACGACTTGATTGGCGAGGGCGCGAATGGGTTCCACTTGAGCGCGCACGCGATATTCGGTTTGAGTTTGGGGGGGAGTTTGAGTTAACGTTGCAGCCATTGAATTTCCTCATGCAGGGGCGAAGCCTTTTGCGACAACCCATTCCAACCCGGGTTCATTACAAATTGCTTCGCCCTTACACAAGCGATTATAGTAAGGTTAGCAGAGTTTGGCGAATACGATGCCATGAAAAGATGAAAGGAACCTTAATGCCAACGCGATGTATTGATGATACGAATTGCGAAAAGAGTCAGACGCTCATGCCAAGAGCATGTTATAACAAGTCGCCGCAGTGATAGAGGTGTAACTATGGAAACTGTCTTGTTGCGTGTCAGACCCGACATTGCACGTCACTTTCTTGATTTGCCTGAATCGGATGGAAAACCTATAGGCGAAACCGAATTTCATATCCGTGCCATCTTGGAATTGTTCCAACTGCTCGACGCCTATTTCAAGAACGACGAAAACGCGTACGTTGGCGCAGACCGCCTCTTTTATTACGATGTCGAATCGCCAACCGAATACATTGTCCCCGATGTCTTTTTCGTCAAGGGTGTCAAGAAATACGTGCGGCGCATCTATCGAATGTTAGATGAACAAGTCGCGCCATGTGTGGTATTTGAGATTACTTCCAAGACAACCTATCTCGAAGACTTGGGCAAAAAACGTTTGTTGTACGAAACTCTCGGCGTCCGCGAATATTTTGTCTTTGACCCGCGCAGTGAATATCTCAATCCTCAATTTCAGGGCTACGCGTTGGGCGACACCGGTTACGAACCGATGCCTGCCCGCGCTGACGGCACGTTGTTCAGCCGCGAGCTCGGACTATTCCTCAAACCCACAGAACATTTCATTCGACCCGTTGACCCCAAGACGAACAAGCTGCTGCCGACGTATGATGAATTGAACGCGTTTGTCGAACAAGAAATGGAGCGCGCCGAGTATCAAGCCAAACGGGCGGAACACGCGGAATTGGAAATCGGAAAACTCCGCGCAGAAATCGAGCGCTTGCGAAACAAAGAATCCAACGAAAAACCTTCGAGGCACTAATCTCCTCGAAGGTTTTTTCTTTATGGCACATTCAACGCGGTTTTCGTCAGCCACTGCGCGATGCGGTCCGCGTTCGGGTCGCCGTCCGCGTCGAGGAAATCACCGCCCGCAAACAAAACCTGCTGCGGCGAATGTGCAAACGCAAAGACCGTGTTGTCGAGACCACCGCCGAGCGCGAGCCAAGTTTCGGTACGCGGATTCCATTTCGCCACGCGCGATGCGTCCGTAAAACCAGCGCGCGTGAACAACCCGCCAATGTAGAGCGCGCCTGTCGCATCGGTGATGAGTGAATAGACGCCAAAGTTCGCCCCTTGCTGTAACGGCAGCCATTGTGCGCCGTCCCATTTCGCAATACGACTCGCAAACACTTTGCCCGCCAATGCAAACCGTCCCGAGACATACACATTTCCGATGCCATCCACTGTAATGGCATGAACTGTCGGCAAAATACTTCCGCCGACGCCGCCGCCGAGCGTGCTCCATTCTTTGCCATCCCATTTGGCAATGTGCGGCAAATTGCCCGTGGCGACTCCCGTTTTGGAAAAATCACCGCCCGCGTACACATTGCCGCGCGCGTCTAATGCAATCGCGTTCACACTCTTGTCCAAGCCGCTGCCGACGGCTTGCCACTGCGTTCCCGTCCAACGCGCAATGTGCATCGCGGGCATGGATTGACTGCATGTCGCATCGCGGCATGCATTTTTGAAATCGCCGCCGACGTACAAATTGTCTTGCGCGTCTACTGCCAGCGTCAACACATTTCCGTCCAAGCCGTACACCAATTCATCCCAACGCGTGCCGTTCCAACGCGCAATGTGCGAAAATTTCTGCGCGCCATTGCTTGAAGTCCTGAACAGTCCGCCCGCGTACACATTGCCGCGACTGTCCACCGCAATCGCTTGCACGCTTTTGTTGAAACCACCGCCGAGCGCGTTCCACTTTTTTCCATCCCACATTGCAACATTGTCCGCGTCGGCTACGCCGCCCGCGTCTTTGAAATAGCCGCCGACGTACAGGTTGTTGTTTTTATCGAATGCCATTGCCAGTACGGTATCGCTCAAGCCGCGCAAATCGGGCGGCGCGCTCCACTG
>CALMZO010000162.1 GCA_937870825.1 uncultured Chloroflexota bacterium
GACTGAGCGATGAGCAATGAGCTTTGAAGCTCTGTCGTTTGTCCTCCGTCCTGTGTCATTCGTCACATGTCGAGTTTTAATAATCCTCACCACATCTATCTTTTTGAAATGACCAACGGCAAACAAAAGTTGGCGTATGGTTCGACGCCGGAAGACGCGTACGAAAGTTTGCGGCTGCGTCTGGCGGATGAGGAAATCGCGCAGGTGGTCAAAGAAAAATGTATCAAGATTCCGCAGCGCGAATTGCAAAAGCATGTGCATAATTTGGGGTGATGGTGAATTTGGAAACACGGAAACAGGTAGACAAGATTGGTTCGTGTCTACCTGTTTTTGTTTGGAATAAATTTGGGGGCGTGAAACCGCGCGTTATAATTTCAAACATGCGATTTTTGTTGACACTTGGTTGGATGGTGTTTCTTTTCGGCTGCGCGACGACACCCACGCCAACGCCTGCGCCAACAGTTGCAAGCGCGACGCCCACACCATTTATCTTTCCAACCGCGATTGACACATTTTACAACGCGCCGTCGTCTTATTCGCGCGAAATTGGCGGACGCACACAGACGATTCGATTGGGCGTCAGCCCCGATTTTGCCACGCGTCCAATCTTGCCGTTTTATGGACTGTCTCTGACCGACGAAAAATTCGCGGGACAGTTGTTTGAAGCGCTTACGTACAATCATTTTTTTCGCTGGCAAGAGGCAGATTGGGCGGCGCGTTCGCAAACCAAGTATGATGATTTCAAAACGCGTCTAGCCGAAGGCCACGACATGAGCTATCCTGCGATGGATACGCGGATGGGCGGCGCGGGCGCTCACATAGAAAAAATTAATCCCATCGGCGACATGGATATTCTGCTCATCCCGCGCCATGATGGATTCGTGACCTTTCCCGGTTCGCAAACGGACCCGGGGTTGAGTATCAAAAATACAATCCATCCCGATGGCTCGCTCACCGTCCGCGTCCCGTTGGTGTACGCACAAACCATTTCGTTTCAAGCGGGCAGCGCAGGACTGCAAGACATTGCGCGCACGGCGATTCTGGTAGCATTGCTCGAACTCGGCATTCCGTCCGAAGCGATTGCGAAAAATGATTTGAGGGCAATTCAAACGTGGTACGAAACATTTCCCGAAAAAAATTTGCACGCGTACCAGTACGCGTACTTGAAAAAATTGCTGACGGATGAGAATGACAAATCTATTTTGAAATTGTGGGATGCGAAACCGTAGCGCAATAAAAGTATGGCAACGCGTAGACAGAACGAAAAGAAATTTCCCAATTGGGAAACGCTTGCTAACGGCGGCAGGCGCTATTGGTATGATAGCGAACGCGAAGATGGACACATCATTCGCTATGTTAAAATTGTTGATGCCAATGAAGTGACAATCAGGATACTTCAGGAAGTATATGATGCTTCAGGGAAGCTCGTCAGCATTCCCGAAAAATTTCCTGTTGACCTTGGACATCGCCAAGTGTAAGGAGTCCGGATTATGATTACTCGCCAAACGGTTCGCAATAAAATTCTTGCATATCTAAACCATGACATCACGCTTGCAGAGCTTGTAGATTGGGCGGAAGATGGAGTGTTTGAAACATATTTGGATGAAAAAGATACCGACTTGCTGATGGATGTTCTCGCGCGTCTCGGCGCGGCGGATATGGAGCAGTTCCATCTTTCGTGGGAAGATTACTACTCGATGCTTTCACAACTTGGATACAAACCGCAAGTCGTCACGGCGTAAAATGTTGACCTCCCTTCTTCCAAAAATCCCTCTCTACTGGTCATTCTATCGCAACGGCTATCCCAAGCTGCTGCCGTTCAGCATTGTCATTAGCATTTCGTATCGCTGCAATTCCAAATGCAAAACGTGCGATGTGTGGCGCAAACCGAATGACGACATGACACTCGACGAGTGGACGAAAACTTTTCAAAACATCGGGCGCGGTCCAATCTATATGACATTCACAGGCGGCGAACCTTTTCAAAGAAAAGATTTACCCGAAATGGTCATCGCCGCGTACACGCATTGTCAGCCCGAATACATTACGATTCCGACGAATGGAATTTTGACGCCGCGCATTTTGGAAGGCGTTGACAAGATTTGTACGAACGCGCCGAAATCGCGTATCGGCATCAATCTTTCGCTCGACGGCATCGGACAGGAACACGATGAAATTCGCATGGTGCCGGGGAATTGGGAACGCGCGATGAAAACGTGGGCGGGACTCAAAGAGCTGCAAAAAAAGCACACGAATCTCGTCCTCTCAATACACAGCGTTATTTCCAAATACAACATCCAGCGTTTCCGCGAAATTTATCGAGATTTACAGCCGCTCAAACCCGACTCGTACATTACCGAAGTTGCCGAAGAACGCGTCGAACTCGACACTGTTGGCATGGACATTACGCCGCTCGCGCAAGAGTACGGACCCATCGCGGATTTTTTGAGCGAACACGCGCGCAGTACACCGGCGCGCGGTTTTGCGCGTTTCACGCAAACGTTCCGCGCGCACTATTATCAATTGGCAAAGCGCACGTTGTTTGAACAAACGCAGGCGATACCCTGTTTCGCGGGGTGGGCGAGCGGACACATTGCCCCGAACGGGGATGTGTGGTCATGCTGCATTCGCGCGCAGCCCGTCGGCAATGTGCGGCGCACAAATTATGACTTGCGTCCGATTTGGTTTGAAGAAGTGGGAACGATGCGAACGTTACGCAAGAGCATCAAGAACAACGAGTGCGCGTGCCCGATGGCGAACGCGAGTTATGCGAATATGCTCTTGCATCCGCCGACAATTTTCCAAGTCGCACGTGAATTGTTAACGCGCCCGAATGTGCCGTTGGAAAAGCATGGGATGGGTGAGCCGATAGAGTTGGTGAAATAGAAACTTGTGCCGAACATAGTCGAGGGATTGGAAATTAGAGATTGGACCGCGAGTCTGCACTCGAGCAGATTCGCGGTCTTTTTTATCAAAATCGTGGCTCATTTGTGAATCGCTTTACAATCAAAATGGGCGATGTTATAATCACGTCGCAAAGGTGAGGAACGATATCGAATGGTGCCAAGCCGCAGTTTGGCGAACAATTCGAGCGTTCGTTCCATACAGGTGAGTGATGTCAAATCAAGTTATTCCCGCCAATCAAATTCGCGGACCCGAAGAAAAAAGCGGCGCGGTTGGCGCGGTTTTTTTTAAACTGGAAGATGCTTTGCGCTGGGCGCGCACGAAATCCATGTGGCCCCTTTTGATGGGTCTCGCGTGCTGCGCGATTGAAATGATGGCGACGTTCGCTTCGCACTTTGACCTCGCGCGGTTTGGGATGGAAGTGTATCGCGCCTCACCGCGTCAAGCGGACTTGATGATTGTGTCGGGACGCGTCTCGCGCAAGATGGCGCCCGTGCTGCGGCAATTGTATGACCAGATGCCCGAACCGAAATGGGTGATTGCGATGGGCGATTGCGCGTCCACCGGCGGCGTGTACAACAACTATGCCATTCTGCAAGGCGTGGATGAAATCGTTCCCGTAGATGTGTACGTGTCGGGTTGTCCGCCGCGTCCCGAAGCATTGATGTACGGCATTATTCAACTGCACGAAAAAATTCAAAAGGGCGAACCGCACGGAACGTTAAAGATTGAAGATTGGGGATTGCGCGGTTAAAAATCCTGGAACATTATGGCGCGAACGATTCTTTTCGAAACTGAAACAAACAACTTTAGTGCTGTACTCGGTAACGGCAAGATTTACCGTGTCCCGCCATTTCAGCGCGACTACTCGTGGAACGAAGAAAACTGGGACGACTTGTGGCTCGACATTTTAGGGGTTAGGCAAACTGGTCAACCTCATTACATGGGTGCTATAGTCCTACAAGCCCAAGACTCCAAGAACTTTACGATCATTGACGGACAGCAACGGCTCGCAACGTTAAGTATTATTGGCCTAGCAATCATAAAAAATCTCCAAGACTTGATTGATTTGGGTATTGACCCCCAAGATAACGACGCGCGCAAGGAGCTTCTATTAGCAAATTACATTGGAAGTAGGGATGCAGTTTCACTAAACTATTCGAGCAAGCTGTTTCTGAACGAAAATAATGATGCTTTTTACCAAACATATCTTGTGCAATTACGAACGCCCAATAATATTCATCGCCTGACAAGCTCTGAGCGTCTACTATGGGACGCGTTTCAGTACTTTTACAAAAAGGTTAAGGAATACTTGGGTGACTCAATATCAGGGAAAGCACTTGCAGAATTTATGGATCGCGACGTGGCTGACTTACTTATGTTCATTCAGATTACAGTTGAGGATGAATTAAACGCATACATGGTCTTTGAGACTTTAAATGCTCGTGGTGTCGGGCTAGCTCCTACCGATCTTCTGAAAAACTATTTGCTCTCATTGTCTGGAACTAGCGGCCCTGACCAGCGAATTGCAAAGGAGCAATGGCAACGAATCATTCGTATCACTGATTTGGATGACTTTCCCAAATTTCTTCGCCATTTTTGGAACTCGCGCAACCCCCTTGTGCGAAAAGAGGGTCTTTTCAAAGCGATTCGGCAAACTATCCGCTCGCGTGAAGAGGCGTTTGTATTGCTCAACGACCTTGAACTCACCGCAGGTGTTTATGCCGCGCTCGAGGACCCGAACGATGAACTATGGAACGGCAATCGGGATATCCAGAAACGAATAAGAGAGCTGTCGATGTTCCGGGTGACTCAACCCTATCCACTTCTACTCAATGCATATCTTAAGTTTCCCACACAGGAGTTTGAACGGGTCTTGAGAATGTCCGTTGTGGTTTCATTTCGATACAACGTAATCGGGGGATTGAATCCAAACATTCAAGAAGAGGTTTACAATCGGACAGCGCGTGGAATCTACTCATCCGATTTGATCAGTGCCAATCAAGTAGCGGAAGAATTGCGAGCGGTTTATCCAAGTGATGAGGAATTCTCAAACGCTTTCACTGTAAAGTCGATAAACACTCGGCGTTCTAAAAGACTTGTACGGTATATTTTGTTCGAGCTTGAAAGCCAGATCTCTGGAATTCGGAGGAGCGACGAAGAAGAATCTGGTAGCATCGAACATATTTTGCCTGAGAATCCATCTGAAGAATGGAATGACGCATTCACTCCTGAGGTTCAAGGAAACTTTATCTATCGGTTGGGGAACCTCACGCTATTGGAAGATTCTAAGAACCGAGAAATACAGAATCGAACGTACGTGGAAAAATTGCCAATGTATAAGACCAGTCAATATGTAATGACCAACACAATTGACTATCCTGAATGGACTGAGACGCAACTGCGTTCTCGCCAACATGGATTAGCCAGGTACGCGACTGCAATTTGGCGATTTTGATGCTTAATGACCATCGCAACGGATGAATTATGGCTGTTCTTACTCCCGGCACTCAAACTCCCAGCTTTGCCTCGTTTATCGGGACACGTCTGGGCAATGACCCTGTCGCGCGGCTGCGCGAAAAATTTGGCGACAAAATTTTGCGCGTTGCCGAATTTCGCGGCGAGACGACGCTCACCGTTGCGCGCGAACATTTGCCCGACATGGCGCGAATGCTGCGCGACGATATTGGCTTTGACCAATTGCTCGACGTGACCGCGCTCGATTGGCATTTGCAGGCAAAGAACGCGCCGAACCCCGATGGGGTGCTGTTTAACGATGCAGACCTCGACGAGATTGATGTTCCCGCGCGTTTCCAGGTCCTCTATCATTTCCTTTCGCATCCCCTCAACGCGCGTTTGCGGCTGACGGTGCTCCTCAAAGAGTCGGACATTGAAATTCCATCGCTGACCTCTATTTATCCCGGCATCAATTTTCACGAACGCGAAGTGTTTGACATGTTCGGCATCCGATTTGTCGGACATCCCTTTTTGCATCGCATCTTGATGCCCGACAATTGGAACGGGTATCCGCTTCGCAAAGACCACGCGCTCGGCTACGAACCCGTTGAATTTACGCATAACGTAGATGCAATCGAGGCGCGCAAACCAAAGAACAAACCACCGGCGCGTCCGCAAGAAGCCATTTTTGAAATTGAAGGCGAATCCGCGCAAGTGCCAATCGGCGCGGGAATGACGGCATTGGCAGAATTTGAAGATTCGTCCAATGAGACGATGCTGATTCATTTGGGTCCGCATCATCCGTCCACACACGGCGTCTTGCGCGTCGGAATGCAAATGGCGGGCGAAAAAATCGTGGGCGCGATGCCCGATATTGGTTATTTGCACACGGGCATCGAAAAGAACATGGAGTACAAAACGTACACGAAAGCGATTACGCTCACGGACCGCATGGACTATTTGTCGCCGTTGTTTAACAATCTCGGTTACTGTCTCGGCGTCGAACGCTTGATGGAGGTGGATGTTCCCGAACGCGCGCAAATCATTCGCGTACTCTTGTGCGAAATCAATCGCATCTCGTCGCATCTCGTCGCCATCGGCACGAATGCGATGGACATTGGCGCGGTGAGCATGTTCACCTACGCGTTCCGCGAGCGCGAATACGCGCTGGATATTTTTGAAATGGTGAGCGGCGCGCGCATGATGACAAGCTTCTTTCGTGTTGGCGGCTGCGCGTTGGATGTGCCGATGGGCTTTTCGGATAAAGTGCGCGAATTTGTCGAGATGATGAAGCATCGCATCGAAGAATATCGAACGCTGCTCGACAAAAATCCGATTTGGCTGGAACGCACGCGCGGCGTCGGCGAATACACGCGGGAAGAAGCGCTCGCGTTATCGTTGACCGGACCGCTTTTGCGCGCAACGGGATTGAGTTGGGATTTACGCAAGGCACAACCGTACAGCGGTTACGAGACGTACGAGTTTGATGTTCCCATCAATGAAAAATCAAATGTCGGGGACATTTACGAATTGTACCGTTTGAAAGTTTTGGAAATGGCGCAGTCGCTGCGTATCATCGAGCAGGCGTTGGAACGTTTGAGCATCACGCCGGGTCCGTACATCACAAACAATCGCAAAGTCGCGCCGCCGCCCAAAGAAGAATTGAATGTGAGCATGGAGAGTTTGATTCATCATTTCAAATTGTGGACGGAAGGATTCAAGCCGCCGCTCGGTTTTGTGTATCAAGCCGTCGAATCGCCGCGCGGCGAATTGGGTTTTCTCATTTCGTCCGATGGCACCAACAAACCACATCGCGTTCATGTTCGCACACCCAGTTTCGCGAATCTCCAATTGCTCGGATTCGTCGCGCCCGGTTACACGATTTCGGATATGGTGGGATTGATTGCCATGACGGATATTGTGTTGGGGGACGTGGACAGATAGCAGAACACAGAAGTCAGACCACAGACGATGAAGCATAACTTTCGCGAACTCAAGGTTTGGGCGAGGGCGATGGATTTTGTAACTGACATCTATTCGCTCACCCAAAAGTTTCCGAAAGAAGAACTGTTTGGATTAACAAGCCAATTGCGGCGAGCGGCAACATCAATTCCTTTGAACATTGCCGAAGGTTCGGGCGGAAGTAGTAATGCCGAGTTCATACGTTTTTTGGAAATTGCACGGCGTTCTTTATATGAAGTGATGACTGCACTTGAGGTTGCCAAGCGACTCAAGTATGCAGCTCCAGATGAAATCGAAAGACTACTCAAGGAAGCGGACGAGATTGCTGCTATGATTAGCGGACTATTGAAATCGCTCAAACAAGCATAACAAAGATTCTTCTGTAGTCTGTTATCTGTGTTCTGTTATCTCCCCATGGAAAAAATCATTCTCCGCAATCAAGACATCCCCGACATTGCCGACATTGACGTGTACGAACGCAATGGCGGATACGAGGCGTTGAAACGCGCGGTGCAAGGTATGACGCCGGAACAAGTGACGGATGTCGTGAAAGCGTCTGGTTTGAAAGGACGCGGCGGCGCGGGTTTTCCGACCGGGCTTAAATGGAGTTTTTTGCCGAAAGGTGTTTTCCCGCGCTATCTCGTGGTCAATGCGGACGAGTCGGAACCCGGCACGTTCAAAGACCGCGAAATCATGGAAAAAAATCCGCATCAATTTTTGGAAGGCGTGATAATTTCCGCGTACGCGATTCAATGCAATCACGCGTTCATTTACATTCGCGGTGAATATCCCGTCGCGGCGCGGATTTTGGAAGAAGCCATTGAAGCGGCGCGGGCGCGCGGTTATGTCGGCAACGTGTTGGGTGGCGATTACAACATCGAAATCACGGTGCATCGCGGCGCGGGCGCATACATTTGCGGCGAGGAAACCGCTCTCCTCGATTCGCTCGAAGGCAAACTCGGAATGCCGCGCGTGAAACCGCCGTTCCCTGCCGTCGTCGGTCTGTACGGCAAACCCACCGTTATCAACAATGTCGAAACACTCGCAAACATTCCGCCCATTATTGAAAAAGGCGCGGACTGGTACAAATCCATCGGCACGGAAAAATCGAGCGGTCCAAAAGTTTTCTGTGTGAGTGGGCATGTCAATCGCCCGGGCAATTACGAAGCGCCGCTCGGTGCCATCACGCTGCGAGATTTAATTTTTGGCGATGAATATGCGCGCGGCGTGCGCGGCGGGAAAAACGTCAAAGCCATTCTCACCGCAGGCGCAAGTGCACCGATGCTCACCGCGCAGCATCTCGACACGAAACTCGATTACGAAGCGATTGCGGCGGCGGGTTCGATTCTCGGTTCCGCGTCCATTATTGTTCTCGATGAAGACACGGACATTCCGTGGGCGACGCAAAAGATGATTGAATTTTTCAAACACGAGTCGTGCGGAAAATGTACGCCGTGCCGCGAAGGAACGTATTGGCTGCTCACGCTGTTACAGCGCATCAATGCGGGCGACGCAAAAGTTGCGGATATTGAAATGCTTCCCGTTGTGACATCGCAAATGTTGGGACGTACACTTTGTCCGTTAGGAGATTTTGCCACGTCGCCGGTGACGGGAAGTTTGAAATGGTTCAAGAATGAGTACGAGGCGAAGGTGAAGGCGAATGAAAATGGCGCGTTAAGATAGTCTAATCTGTTTTGAAATGTCAGTCCAACTTTTAAGCAAGCGCAGTGAGTTATTAAGTCCAGAACGTGTGCCGTACCTCACCGAACAGGAACGCGCACAAGTGGCTGAACTATTGGCGCGTCTGGAAATGGAATGTGAAGCGGATGTGCAGCGCGTGATTTTGTACGGGTCGAAAGCGCGTGGAGATGCTGTTGAGGAGTCGGACATTGACTTGCTGGTTGCGACTACGAACGGCTATGAGCGTGTAAAAAAAATCTGTTATGAGATTGAATACGAAAATTGCTTTGTGGCACCGATGGTTTTTTCGCGCGAGGATTGGGAATATTATCAGAACCTTAAACTGCCGTTTTATGTGAATGTGCGCCGTGACGGAATCGAGTTGTGGGATGAATACGCGGCGCGCTTGGAGGAAACTAGAGTGCTACTCGATTTTCCTGAAGGGGAACTCCGCCCACTTGATTACGAGACGATTGAGGTGATTCGATTGTATGTTTCCGAATCACGCGAAATGTGGCGCAACGCGCAAGTCATTGAAGATGATGGCAGGTCATTGTACGCTCTGCCCTCGGCCTATCGCGCCGCGTTTAGTCTCGCCACCGCTGCCCTTTACATGGTGAACGTTGTGCGCGACAAACACAAAGGCGTTCGTGATGCCATCAGCCAGTTCTTGGTCAAAGCCGGATTACTTGAAGAAGAGTACAAGGACATTTATGTACGACTCTTTAATGCGCGTGGATATGTAGATTATGGCAAAGCAAAACGCGATACCAAAAATGAGGTAACACCTGAACAGGCAACACAACTGTTGCGCGAGGCAGAACGCTTGATTGCGCACTTTGAACAATTTTTGCGCGAACGCGGCGCGATGATTGATTAGCAAAGTGTCTTGAGGTCACAACCCGCTGGCAAGCGATTCACCGTAAACGGTTTTAACCTGTTTCCCTTGCCATGAGTTTTCAAACTCAGGGCGTTCCAATTGTAGGAGGCACACAATGCCGAAATGGGAAGTTTGCAGAATTCAACAGAAGCACGCGTCGGGGACATTGTGGAGTGGACCGGGCATAGTTTGGTGTGCAATGATAGACACCGTCCAAGGACCAAAAGAATTAGACCGAACTCTTGAGATAAAGCCTTCTTCTGAAGGTTGGAAAAATAATGAAGAAGAATATTCGAAGCTCGTTAGTAGACTGTTGGAAAACGCGTGGGAACCTGTTGCTTTCGCTTCAGAGGGCAAGGTCATTGTATTAGAACGCCAAACTACTTGACCCCATTCAATTAGCCAAAGAGGATTATTCCTTAATGCCCAACGTAATCATTGACGGAAAAACGATTGAAGTCCCCGCAGGAACGCTCGTCGTCGAGGCGGCGAAACCGCTCGGCACGCACATTCCTGTTTTTTGCTATCATCCCAAGATGCAGCCCGTTGGCATGTGCCGCATGTGTTTGGTAAAAATCGGCGCGCCGAAAATGGACCCCGCGACGAAACAGCCGATGCTCGACGCGCAGGGCAATGTGCAAATCGCGTGGATGCCGAAATTGCAAACGGGGTGCACGACGGTTGTTTCCGAAGGCATGACTGTCGAAACGATGGCGCCCGATGCGATTGACGCGCGCAAGAGCGTGATTGAATTTTTGCTCACGAGTCATCCGCTCGATTGTCCGATTTGCGACAAGGGTGGCGAATGCCCGCTGCAAGACCACACGCTGCGTTACGGTCCGGGGAAATCGCGTTTTTACGTCGAATCGAAATTTCACAACGAAAAAGCTGTGCCGCTGTCGCCGCTCATCATGCTCGACCGCGAGCGGTGTATTCAATGCGCGCGCTGCATTCGTTTCCAGGATGAAATTGCGGACGAACCTGTATTAGGTTTTGCGGATCGCGGGCGCGGTTTGGAAATCACGACGTTTGACGACCCGCCGTTCTATTCCAATTTTTCCGGCAACACAATTGACATTTGTCCTGTCGGCGCGCTCACCTCGCGCGATTTTCGTTTTACGGCGCGCGTGTTTGAATTGAACGACCACGCGTCGGTCTGTCAGCATTGTTCTGTCGGCTGCAACATCACCGTCGGCGAACGCGACAACACCATCAAACGCATCACACCGCGCGAGAATGAAGCCGTAAACGAAATTTGGTTGTGCGATAAAGGGCGGTTCGTGCATTATTTCTCGCATACGACGGAACGACTCGCCACGCCGATGATTCTCACCGAAACCGATTTGAAACCTGTTTCGTGGTACGAAGCATTGACGTTTCTTGCGAATCGTTTGCGCCCTACGATTGCTGAAGGCGGTGGCAAAACCATCGCGGGAATTGCGGGCGACCGCGTGTCGAACGAAGACCTCTACTTGTTCCAAAAATTATTCCGCGAGGTTCTCGGCTCGAACAATCTCGACCACCGCGTCGGCTGGTCACAGTGGAACGCGGGCCAAGAACTCGTGAAAAATTTTGGCGCGGGCGTCGGCACGAATCTGGGCGAACTCGGCAAAGGCACGACGATTCTCGTACTCGGCGCGGACCCGCAAAACGAACAGCCGGTCATTCGCTTGCGATTGACGAAAGCAGCAAAACAGGGCGCGAACCTGATTGTCGCGAATGGGCGCGTGACGAAATTAAATGAATCCGCGCAGCAGTCGCTGATTTACAAATACGGCGCGGAAGCGAATTTCGTGTACGGGATTGTGCGCGCCATGCTTGACGCGGGGTTACACAAGACGGAAAAAGCGAACGGCGCGGATGAATTTTTCAACGCGTGGAATTTGTCCATTGCCGAATACGCCGAACGCGCGGGCGTGAATCAAGACGCGTTAAAAAATCTCGCGTCCGCGTTTGCTTCAAGCGAAAATGGTATCGTGATGTTCGGGCGCGAGTTCATGTTTGCGATGCAGAACGAACCCGCGCTCGAAGCGGCA